>CAZQJU010000233.1:863-1540 GCA_964593185.1 uncultured Roseivirgaceae bacterium | reverse complement strand
TCAAGGAACTTTCCGGATGCGGCGTCGGATTCAAGCTGCTCCAGGGATTTTGCCACCAAAATACGATAGAGTTGGAGCGGCTGCTGGAATACCTCGACCTGGTAGCGGTGAGCATTGCGAGCGACATCGTTCCCATGGTTGGAGAAAATCGGATCCTGGCGTACTATGGGTTGAAAAAGCTGAATGAAAACCCTTCCGCAGGCTTGAAATCACTGATTGAAATCAGCGGGAAGAAAAACAAACTCACCATCTCCGACGTGGTTTTCTCCATCGGCCCACGCATCAACGCCGCCGGCAGGCTTTCTCACGCCAGGGAATCGGTGCGGTTGCTGATAAATGACGGAACAGATACCTCTGCTTTTGCAGACCAGCTCAACGAACGAAACGTGGAGCGAAGGACCTTTGATCAAAGCATCACCAACGAGGCCCTGGAAATGCTCGCAGAGATGCCGCTGGATCTGCATTCGACGGTCCTGTTTAAAGAAGACTGGCACAAAGGCGTCATTGGAATTGTGGCCTCCAGGTGTATTGAACATTATCACCGCCCCACCATCATTTTGACTGCTTCGGAAGGCATGGCTACTGGGTCGGCACGTTCGGTGGACGGCTTTGATATTCACCACGCCATCGCCCAATGCGACGACCTTCTTGTTCAATACGGTGGTCACAAACAGGCT
>CAZQJU010000233.1:0-850 GCA_964593185.1 uncultured Roseivirgaceae bacterium | reverse complement strand
CAGATATGTCAGGTAGAAAAGTTCAGGGACAAGTTTGAAGAGGTGGTCAGTGCCTCGATTCACCCGGATCAGTTAATCCCTAAAATTGAGATCGATGCCGAAATTCCCCTGGAGCTGATCAATTTTAAAACCTACAACGTGATGAATCAAATGGGACCCTTTGGCCCCCAGAATATGTTGCCTGTCTTTGGCACAAAAAATGTAGTGGTGAAGACCCTGCCCAAAGTCCTAAAAGAAAAGCACCTCAAGGGGTTTTTGAAAAGTACCTCAAGCCCTCATCAGGTAGAATTTATCGGGTTTGGGCTGGGCGAAAAGATCAACGAGATGAAAGTAGGGGTACCCTTTGACGTGACCTACCACCTGGAAGTAAATGAATACCTGGGAAACAGATCGTTGATCCTAAACTTGATGGATATACGATTTGATACATAACTTGCACCCTGATCTATGGAACTACGCGCCGAACATCTGGTAAAAAAGTACAAAAAACGAAAGGTAGTCAACGACATCTCTGTAAAAGTCAACCAAGGCGAAATTGTGGGGCTATTGGGTCCAAACGGCGCAGGAAAAACTACATCGTTTTACATGATTGTGGGGTTGATCAAGCCCAATGAAGGCAACATCTACCTGGATGAGGCAGACATCACCGACCTGCCCATGTACCGCAGAGCGCAGCGTGGTGTAGGATACCTGGCGCAGGAAGCTTCTGTTTTCAGAAAACTAAGCGTAGAAGATAACATTCTGGCGGTTTTGGAGATGACCAACTTATCGAAGAAGGAGCAGAAGGAAAAAGCCGAGAGCTTGCTGGAAGAGTTTAGTTTGACCCACGTTCGCAAGAACCTTGGTCAGG
>CAZQJU010000232.1:970-1558 GCA_964593185.1 uncultured Roseivirgaceae bacterium | reverse complement strand
CCTTCCTCCACGCCATTCAGATAGATCTTTAGCTCAGCACCGTCATAGGTAGTTGACAAATGATACCATGTTTTTGTAGAAAGGGTGGTGCTTCCGATCAACGAGACATTTGTCCCTAATCCGTATTCATAAAACATACTTAGATTCTGATCTCCAGTGACGGAGAACGCATAGTTGGAATTGGCGGGATCACCAGACTCTCCTTTGAAGAAGAGATTGTAGAATCCACCATCCGGTACTGGTTCATCGAGGTACATCCAGCCTGAAAGCGTGAAGTTGGTGAGATCTAGCGAACTATTATCTGCAACCGACAGAAAATCGTCCACTCCATCCAGGCCGATAGCTAGGCCAGGGTTGCCCAGTCTGTCTTCCGCATTGGTGCCTCCATTGTTCGTAGCGTCGTTGCCATTGCCTGATGCGTCCGTCTGATCTCCATCGAAGGGATAGTACGCAACTAGGCCGTCATTGAAATCAGCGCTTTCCAGGTCGTAAATTTCCAAAACTTCCAAATCGGAAAGGGCACGATTGTAAATTCGAATGTCGTCAACTTGACCTTCGTAGATATCCAGAAGACCTGGAAAAGCTCCT
>CAZQJU010000232.1:0-949 GCA_964593185.1 uncultured Roseivirgaceae bacterium | reverse complement strand
CCTTGATCATCAAATTGAACACTTTCTGTCACTACACTTTGCTGTTCCAAAACTCCATCCACAAATACTGACAATGAGTTGTTTGAGTCGTCAAATACACCCGAAAGAAAGTGCCATTGTCCGTCATTTACATCGGTAGTACTTTCGGCAAAGGAAGCACCTCCGGAATGATCGAACCTAACATGTGCTTTACCATTGTTGATGGTAAGAGAATAGCTTTGGTTTCCGGCATTCAATGGTTTCACAATGATCTTTCTGAATGTTCCTACTTGTGTGGTCCTTACCCAAGCAAACAGCGAGTATGAAGTAACATCCAAACTGGCGTTCTCTGCGACAAAGACAAAATCATCTACGCCATCGAAGCTATAGGCAGCACCTGCACTCCCAAACCGATCTTCCGATGATGTAGCTCCATTCACTGTTCCGGCATTTCCATTGCCCGAGTTGTCAGCAGCATCCCCATCGAAGGTGTAGTATGCTACTAAATCCGTACAGTTTTGACCTGCATCGGTGATGGTCCAGGAGTAGGTTGTCTCCAATTCACTTCGAGCGAACACTCCCTCACAATACTCAATCCCGGAAGCGCCAAATGTCAGTCCGGTAGGTATTTGCGTTTCTCCGGCATCAAGCGTAGCAAAGCCCCGCAATAATTTATCATAGTTGGAGGAAGACAGGGCGGTTCTATCCACGAAACTTTCCAGATTGGTGGCACTGGAAATATCCCAGCTGCTCAAGTCCTGATCAAAAAGAACCGCATCCACAAACATTTGTCCAAAATTTCCTACGTTGGAAACATCCCATCCGCCGATGTCCTGATTAAAGACATCAGCACCAAAAAACATGACTTCCAGTCCGGTAACGCTTGAGGTATTCCACCCTCCTATATCCTGATTGAAGGCATCGGCCTCATCAAACATGAAACCCATGCTGGTAACATTCGAAACATCCC
>CAZQJU010000231.1:0-1558 GCA_964593185.1 uncultured Roseivirgaceae bacterium | reverse complement strand
CTCAACTCAAAGATGAATCCATTAATCATATCACTGTTGAGTTTGAAGGACAAGACGAGCATTGTGAGCTGGAGGATTGTTAATGCACCTTCATATGCCCATTCAAAGCCTTGATTGACCCAAAGCTTTTGTCGCACTTATCGCATTCGAAAGAATCCTGTTTACCATTTTCGTTTACATGATTGTTTACTGGCTTGTAAACAGGTTTTTTACGTTGTGACTTGCGGTTTTCAGCCACTTTCTCAACAAAAAGCTCAGCATAGCTATATCCTGTAAACGCCAATACTCCAGCCAGGAAAATTTTAGTAAAGCCCATCACATAGGCTTCAGGGATAAAACCAAAAGGATTGAAGTATAAGAGATTGATCACAAAAGCAAAACTGGCATAGAGCTGGGGTTTTCGTTTGATGTAGTGAATTGTAAACACCAGAATTGTCAAATCAAAACTGATGGCGTAAAACAAGGAATATGCTCTTTTGATGTAGTCATTTCCCTGAAACGGCGAGACTTGATAAAACAACTCATGGGAATGCATAATCATCGGAATAGTCCCGGCGATCACCACTACGAAGATGAATTTCCTGGAGTACAAAAAGTCCTCCAATCGTTCAAAAAAGCTCTCTTTTATGGTTTGTTCTCTATTCATAATCCTCTTTTAGAGGTGTGAATCAAAGACTGGTCCAGTCCAGGTTTCATACCCGAACTCCCTTCTTATATTTCGCTAATTCACGCCCATTTTCTTGATTCTCATAAATAATGGCCGTTTCCCATTTACCCTTGAAGGTTTCTATCAGCATCTTCTCCAACCTTCTCATTCCAAGAGCCATATTGGGCTTTCCATTTTTATGAGTTTTGTCTCTCGAATAGAAGGTTCTCGAGTTTCCGTCATAAAACCAGACAATGCACTTGGTCAATGCGTTTTCAATCGCCTTTCCTGTCATCATGGTGAGTTCTTGTTTACAGTGATTCTTTTCAAAGTCAAATAGTAAGTATTGAGAGCTTCCGGATTTTTGAATTTCCGCAAACGTTCTTCATGGATTCGGAAAAGCTGCAATCTGCTCAGATGCTTGTATCTACCACGACCATTCTCATGCTGGTTTTGTTCGTACCTTACCCTTTGCATCTCGAGCTGCTGCTGTACCTCCATTTTCAGGATTTCTCGCTTCACAAGCCATTGCAGCGTGACTTGGAAGCCGTTTTTCTCATTATGGGGACTGAAATATAGATGCGGCTTAGGTATCCAATGGTGAGGCGATCTGTCTAGCCACTTTTTAACCATAATGATTCTGTCGATGGCCTGTTCATGATACTCTGACCACTTTTTCACTGATAGATCCCCGTTAAACTTGAAGTAGACGGAAGCCCAAATCATATTCATGATATCCCGTTCCTCTGGATCACTCAGTATCAGCTGTGGGTACAGGACTTTCCTGGCAAATTCCCAAAACTGCCTGACGAAAGAAAGTAAGGAAATGCGATCTACCTCAGCGGATTTAGCGCCCACATTTGAGGTAGAATTCGCAATTTCCCCCGTGTTCTTGTCAGGTTCATGTACTGT
>CAZQJU010000230.1:0-1731 GCA_964593185.1 uncultured Roseivirgaceae bacterium | reverse complement strand
ATAATGTGTTTTATGACTACGTACTGGAATTTGACAACTCAACCGTAGCTAATAATATTTTTATCCAGCAAAATTTTACCGATCGGGGAAGAACTTCTGAAAACGCCACTTTTAACAACAACATCTTTTTTGGGGAGAACAACCCATCTGGAGCAACCAACACGTTAAACAATAACATCTTCGATAATCCTGGTTTCGAAAGTGCCGATACGGATTTTTATAATTATCCAGCCGATGATATTACCCTAGCATCAGCCTCCCCCGGTAAAAATGCGGGAACGGACGGAACGGATATTGGTGTGTTTGGTGGAAACTTCCCCATGGTCTTTGAGCCGGCTAATCCAGAAATAACTCAGTTGCTCATAAATACAGTGCAGCTACCCGTTGGAGGGGAATTGGAGTTTACAGTTCAAGCAACGGGTAGGCAATAATTAGCCTTCATCAAAATTTCATTCATGATGAAAAGGTTGATTTCATGGCTAGGGATCCTAACATGTAGTATGGGACTCCTGGCACAAACTGTAACCACTGCAGAATACTTCTTTGATACCGATCCGGGAATAGGTAATGCTACGTCCTTCGCTCTGACAAGCGGTACCTCCATTTCCGAAAATGTATCGGTAAATGTCGATGCCCTCTCCCTTGGGTTTCATATCCTTGGTGTTCGTGTGCAACAGGATGATGACCAGTGGAGCCAGACGAAAACTAGCTCGTTCTACAAATTCACGCCAATTGTTTCTCCGGAAACGCTCGTTGCTGCAGAATATTTCTTTGATACCGATCCCGGTCTGGGAAATGGTACCGCTCTGTCCATCACCACAGAGAATACGGTCAGTAGTACGTTTACGGTAGATGCATCGGCGCTAAGCACTGGTTATCATACGCTGACCGTGCGGGTGCAGGATGATTTGGGTCAATGGAGTGTAAATCATACAGGTCGATTTTACATGGTCGACCTCCCGGGTACTTCCGATCAGATCATCGCGGCGGAATACTTCTTTGATGACGATCCTGGTTTGGGAGAGGGCACTGCCCTGGCCCTAACTGCTGGTAGCGAACTGAACCAAACATATGCGATTCCTACAGAGGGTTTATCAAACGGTTTTCACATCCTTACCTTTCGGACAAAAAACGAACTAGGCCTATGGAGCACCAATCGTTCCGGTCGATTCTTTGTATTCACCCCTCGTTTGCCATCCAATGTTACGTTGCTGGAATATTATTTCGATGTGGATCCTGGGATCGGGTTAGGGCAGCAGCTTACGGTTGAGGACGTAGCTTCTTTGGACTCTTCTTTTCTGGTGAGCGTTCCTGACACCTTAGATCAAGGAACGCATAACTTATTTGTTCGAGTGAAGGATGCGAACGGAATCTATAGCTTTTCCGAAACCCGAACATTTGAGATCATAACAGATCCTATTGTAGATGATTTCTTTCCCAAGGAAGGAGGTCCGGGCACTCAAGTGAGCATTCTAGGTTCCAATTTCTCAGCCGTAAGTGGTGAAAACTCAGTTAAGTTTGGTGATGCATTCGTATCCAACATTCTTTATGCATCTACGGATAGCTTGGTGGTGGAAGTCCCCGATGATGCTTCTGGTTTGGTTTCAATAGCAGTCAATGTAGGTGAGCAAATTGGCGTTTCTGAAGAACTGTATAATGTAGATGTGGCTGTGGCGGAAGGGTTAGTCGCTTACTATCCCTTCAATGGAAATGCGAACGACGAAAGTGGAA
>CAZQJU010000229.1:0-1734 GCA_964593185.1 uncultured Roseivirgaceae bacterium | reverse complement strand
CGAAATCGCCCTCATAAAGCTTAGGATTGGCATAGAATTCGGTTCGATGGAATTCTCCACCGTCCTTGTGTACGTGGTAATCCCGGGTATTTAGTTGAGTAAAAACAGGTTCGGTATAGGTCTTATGTAGAAAGTCATGTGGAGTAACTTGTCGGATACCTACATTGAGTAGGACTTCCATGGCTCCTTTTGAGACCCTACCTCCGCCTGTTACTGCAATCTTGATAGGCGGTAGCTTGATCTTATCGTATTCAGACTTAAGGTCAGCATAATCAAAGCATTCGTGTGCCCTTCTGATATTATATAAGTTATACCTTCTTCCGAAAGTCCAAAGGCCATTGTAAGCTCCCACGATACCTGCCCATCGACCAAAAGCGATGATACGTTTACCGTTCTCATTGGTTAGTGTCTCCCAGTCGATAAGCCTAATTTTCTTGCCTAAAATGGTCTGGAGTAATTCACGATTATAGGCTTGCTTCTTGATTGTGTGTGAGAAGAAGAAGTGTGTTTTGCCTTCTGCCAGCATATTGAGCGGCACTTCTTTTACACCCAAAATAATATCACAGTCCGTCACGGTTTCAACGATCTCAATGCCTTCATCGCGGTAGTCTTGATCGGAAAAGCAACGTATATCACTTGACTGTACTACCAGGTCAACCTGAAAACGCTCTTTAACCATTTTGGCTTGCAGTGGCGTGAGAGGTACACGTTTATCAGAGGGTATTTTACCCTCACGAATTAATCCAATTTTAGGCATGTTTAATCATTTTTGAGCTCATCAAGATCTTCGCGATCTTTCAGTTTCTTGTCTTCAACATTTTTGTTGAGAAACTTATTGATTTCATCGACTGACATACTCGACTTGATTTCACCAAAGGAATCCACCTTTAGGTCGAGACCTTCAAGTTCCTTATGGACTTTTGCTTTTTCTTCTTTTTTAGCCATGGGTATTTTTTTAAGACAACATTTCAATCATCTTTTTGATTCGTTTAGCGGATTCGGAGGGACTCAATATCTCAATCATCGTCATAAGATCAGGACCGGAGCTTTCACCAGTCAGTGACAGCCTGAGCATTTGCATAAACTGTCCCGGCTTGTATCCTGCACCTTCTAAGGTGGTCCAAAAAAGCGTTTTGGCGCCATCTGCCGTGATGTTTTCTTCCTCTTCTAAGACATTTGCGAAAAGCAGAAGTGCTTCTGCGGTATCCTTGTTCCACTTCTTGTTGACTACTTTTTCATCGTAGGTAGATGGTTCATTAAACAATATCAATGCTTTGGAAGCCAATTCATGCGGAAATGTTATTCGTTCACGCAATAATTCTACGATTTGAATGGCTTTTGATATGTCGCAGATGATGGAGTGGTTATCCTTCAAATCCGCTACCAGTGATCTGGCCAAATCCTCTCTACTGCTGTCTTTAATGTATTGTTGGTTGAACCACTTGATTTTCTCAAAGTCAAACTTGGTGCCTGCTTTGTTCACTCTTTCCATCGAAAAAGACTCCGTTAGTTCTTGCAGAGAAAACAGTTCTTGCTCTGTTCCAGGATTCCAACCAAGGAAGGCAAGGAAATTAACCAAAGCCTGAGGCAGGAAGCCGGTTTCCTTAAATCCGATCGATAAGTCATTTGTTTCCGGATCAGGCCAATTCATTGGAAAAATGGGGAAACCAGCCTTGTCGGCAGCCCTTTTGCTTAGCTTACCATTGCCATCAGGTTTCAATATCAGCGGGAGAT
>CAZQJU010000228.1:0-1823 GCA_964593185.1 uncultured Roseivirgaceae bacterium | reverse complement strand
CAATATTGGCTCCGGTAGTGGTAACGGTACCCTGGGTAACTTCCAGACCTGCTGTACTTGGGATCGAAAAATCTGAATTATCAGCTAGCTGCACATTAATACTTGGGTCATTGAAAATCAACTTACCGTTTTGCAACTCTATTGACTGAGGCTCAGCAGTGTTACTTCCACTCAACGTAAACGTATCATTCAAAGTAAAAGTACTCGTCGTGTCGGTCCCTGCATTCATTACTACCCTGTAGAGATCTGGGGTCAAAACGCCAGGAGCATTGTTTGTTAATGAAAAATCTCCTTCACCGCTAAGTTCAAGGATGGCATTGTTGTTTGGACTTGCTCCATTGTACAAATCGAAGGTTGATGTAGCTGCTAAACCAGATTCGAACTCGATGTTACCTCTAACTCGCACCGTATGTTCGTAGCCCATTTGGTTATCGTTTTTCACAAGAAACCTTGCAGCATCATTACCTGCTCCATCCCTCATCAGAAGGTCTCCTCCGATCTCAAAAGTTACTTCTCTTTCGTCACCTATTTCGATCGTTGTCCTGTTTAGTTGCCAGGTCACACGAACATCGCCTAGCACCGTAACATCATGATTTGCTCTGAAACGAGGAGATCTGTCTAGCTGCAAAAAGCTATTAACTGTAATTGGCACACTTGTTTCCAAAATCCTGTTATCATCGTCGTTCGCCCCATTTAGTGCTTCAATTCTAATCTGTGGATAGACCGATATATTACTAGGCATTTTAGCAGTTTGGTTATCTGCAGCGATAACGAAATTAAACTGGCTACTCGTCTCACTTGTGAAATCTCCTAAATCTGTAGTTCCAATAAAAGCTGGAGTATTTGATGCATCAACGAAAAGTTGAAATTGACCAATACCAGAAACAGGTCCGATATCAAGATTTGCGTCCCGATCTGAAACGATTGCCCTTGGAGCCCATCCCCCTAGTGCATTATCAAAGATTAACTGTGCAACAGTAATATCGGTATTTAATGTTATCCAATGATCATCATTGCTGTTTCCATAATTTCGCAGTACTGCAATATCTCCAGCTCCGGGAAAGCCCGTATTACCGTCATCTGCACCGTCAGTTCCATCGACCAAGGTCCAAGCGTTTTGGGTGGCCCAATTCTGTCTATTTGCAAGTAACGTAGTGTAATAAATATCAGGACTACTATCGGGGAATCTCCCTGAAACCCCAGCTGTATAGTTCGCGGTCCTTAATTGAAAGGGTTGATCATTGCCAATCGAGAATTCACCATCAAACTCAATGACCAGACCTGAAATACCATTTGCATTTTCAAAAAACCTATTAAAACCCGTGTCAGTGGTGGGTGAATCATCACTGTCAACTCCATCTTCAACGCCACCGGGAACAAAACTAGTCAAGGGCCCTGCAGTAGGATCGTCTGCCGCATCTGCCGTAAATGTCAAACTAGTAACATCAGGCAGCCCGGAGAAATCACTGTTTCGAACTCTCCAATAGTAGCTCAACAGATCCCCACCAGATAGCTCAGTGGTGAGGAGTTCCCCATCCACGGGGTTTATTTGAACAAATCCATCATCTGAAACATTGATCAAGTCTAGTTGAGCCGGAGTGTACTTGCCATTAGACCCCAATGGATACAAAACAGCAGCAGGATCGGCAGTTCCATCGAAGTAGTATTCAATTCCTCCATCTGAAGCACTTCCAGAGGTTTCAACCATAACATCTGCACCAAATACTCCAGTCGTCTGAATTGGACTATTTACCGTGACCTTATTAATGTCAATGTCTACAACACCATCGTTCAGTGCAAATGAATCCGCACCTAGGTCGCCG
>CAZQJU010000227.1:0-1980 GCA_964593185.1 uncultured Roseivirgaceae bacterium | reverse complement strand
ACCGAGACGGAAGAGTTGATTCAAAATGCCATTCAAAAGCTGATGTTCGGCCGAACATCTATCGTGATTGCACATCGATTGTCGACCATTCAAAATGCAGAAAAGATCATTGTGCTTGAAAAGGGTGAGATTGTGGAAACGGGATCACACGACGAATTGCTGGAACTGAAAGGCTACTATGCACAGCTTCATCAAATGCAATACAAAGAAGTTGCCAAAGCGGGATAATCATGAATTCAAGGCCAGTTTACATCGGAATCATCAGCATCTGTATTCTCCTTATTTCGGTCAGTTTGTACTACCTCCTAGGTGGATTTGACAAACAGGAAGTCTTTTTTTTCCCAGGCACCACCCGAACCGTAGTAGGCAAAGAGTACTTCTTAGCAAACGATGAGGAAACATTCTATGCGAAGATGGACAGTGCCAAAGCAGACCTACTTTCGGGCATACTGAAAGGAAAATTAACTGCGGTTATCTACGACGACGAATGGAAAGAACGTGATTCATTGCATTGCTTCATTGGTAGCTCGCAAGACAGTGTGCAAGGTGTGGTGAGACTTCCTGCCGGGTATGATTACCGACAGTTTGAAACTGAGCGGATATACAAGCTTTTTGTCACTCAAAACCAGTGGATCCAACCCCTTCCAGAAGAAAATGAAGAGCTTTTAACCGTCAAGTCCATTGAAGAAGGTGAGGTACTGCAGCCAGTTACTTTTGAGCTGTATTTCAGGGACGGATCGTTCAGTGTAGAAAAGTGGGTGAGATAGTCGCCATCATTCTTGGAATCGTTTTTGGGCTACTTTCTTTGCTGCATGTTGCCTGGGCGATCGGGGTCTCATGGGGGTTTGACGCTTCACTACCCACTAATGAAGACGGAAAACGTGTACTTAACCCAACCAAGCGAGATAGTTTAATTGTGGCCATCGGCCTTGGGTTCTTTGCTACCTTCTATGCATTAAGACTCTTTGGGGTTCGGCTGACGCTCAGTGACACCATTGAGCAAGTAATTTCGTGGGTTATCCCTTCCATTTTCTTGCTCAGGACACTCGGAGATTTTAAGTACTTTGGCCTCTTCAAGAAAGTAAAAACTACAGCTTTCGCAATCCTTGACAGCCGTCTCATAATCCCACTATGCTTGATAATCTCTTTGCTTGGATTTTATTTGGCAACGATGGCTTGAGGTCACACCTCTTCCCCTGCTAGCTGTTTATCATGAAGCTCTTTGTAAGCTCCGTTAAGGGTGAGCAGCTCGTCATGCGTGCCTTGTTCAATCACCTCTCCATCGTCGAGCATGACCACCTTATCAGCCAATTTGGCGGAGGAAACACGATGCGAAATAATGATGGAAGTCCGACCTTCCATGATTCGCTGCATTGAATTCAGGATGGCGTTTTCTGTCTTGGTATCTACCGCTGAGAGCGCATCATCCATGATCAGGATCTTGGGTTGCCTCGCTATGGCTCGGGCAATGGAGACACGTTGCTTCTGCCCGCCAGACAAGGTGATGCCTCGCTCTCCCAACTGGGTTTGAAATCCTTCTTTGAAGCCCTCGATGTTTTCCAGCACGTCGGCATCTTTAGCCGCTTGTCTCACCTCCTCGTTACTCAACTTCCGATTCCCGAATGAAATATTGTTTTCAATGGAATCCGAAAACAGGAATACATCCTGTGGGACATACCCGATTTGACTTCGAAGTGAGGAAAGTGCAAAGTCTTTGATATCAACACCATCTACATGCAAACTACCCCCATTGATGTCGTACAATCGGCATACCATGTTAGCAATCGTGCTTTTTCCAGAACCCGTCGTTCCTACAATAGCAATCGACTCACCGGGTTTTACTTCAAAAGACACATTTTTCAGTGCTTGAATGCCCGAATCAGGATACGTGAAACTGACATCGTCAAACACAATCTTTCCATTAATTTCGCGTTCCAGATTTTTGCGAGAAATGATATCGGTCTTGGTCTCCAAAAATTC
>CAZQJU010000226.1:0-2005 GCA_964593185.1 uncultured Roseivirgaceae bacterium | reverse complement strand
GCCGATTTTGGCGCTCTGAAAGTGGCGATGATGCCATTGACCAATATCCATCTGAGTGGATAAGGAATGTCAATCACACGCCCATCCATCAAAAACTCTCTGAGATACTTTCTTACATCTGGTGTATTCGGGCTATCAGGGGTGCCCTGGTTCACGATCAATACACCTGTTTTACCTTGTGACATATGCTTGTATTACCCTTGCAAAACTGTGTGCAAAGATATTTGTTTTTGGAAGTGACCAAACACCCTATTGAATAAAGAAATGGGCCATTGACCAGTCTAATGATTGATCTGTAATAAGGGTGCTATCCAATTATAGTTTTGGATAGAGATATCATTGTGCTGCGCTTCTGTTATTGACTATTTGTAACCGAATGCCCCCTCCATAGCATCCCTAGAATAGAGGTGTTGAGAAACCAAGTGATTGTGATAGGATAGCCGAATGGAGATAATTCCGTATTCCTCTGTTCAAGCGTGATGTCTGTGATTCCATGGGTTGAAGCTGAATGATTGATGTATTTTCGGTAACTTAATAGAGTCAAAGTGTCAAATTAAACTAAATGAAAAACTGTAAGAGCTACACAAGTCTGTTCATAATCTTATTGATAGTTACATTCATAGCCTCTGCCTGTGGCGATGATGATACAGAAACACCACAGAATGAAGCTCCTGTAATAACCGATCAGTCCTTCACTGCTGCTGAAAACATAGATACTGGAGTAATAATTGGAAGGGTACAAGCCAGTGACCCTGATAATGATGTCATTAGCTTTTCCATCATAGAAATAGTGACCACTGACGACAACAGGAATTTTTCCGGGTTGTTTGAGATAGATGAAGTAACCGGACTATTGCGCCTTGCTGATGGCCAATCTCTGGATTATGAAGACGCTACCAGCTTTTCCTTGAAGGTTTCGGTGTCTGACATGGAATTGACCACCTCAGCTACTATCACGATCACGGTGACCGATGTGGAAGAAATAGACAGACAAGTTGCCTTTCTCACTACCTGGAAAACGACAGAAGCCAATGAAGCCATCCAGTTTCAGACCAATGGAAATTTGACTTACGACTACATTGTAGATTGGGGTGATGGAACCGTAGAAGTCAACCAAACGGGTGCAGCCTCCCATACCTATGCCACAGTGGGCGAATATCAGGTAGCAATTTCTGGTACATTTCCAGCCATTATTACCAACGGAGCAACACAACTCATATCCATTGACCAATGGGGCAATATTGAATGGGAAACCATGAACCAGGCATTTGCAGGTTCTCCCAATCTGGTAGAAAATGCTTCCGATGCACCCGATTTATCTCGAGTTACCGATATGTCAGGAATGTTTGCCGGCTCAAGTATTGGCGGTGACTTTAGCAACTGGGATGTAAGAAGCGTAATTGATATGAGTGAAATGTTCACAAGGGCTGGGTTTGATGTAGACATTAGTAGTTGGGATGTGAGCAACGTCACTGATATGAGTGAAATGTTCCATTGGGCCAGAGGATTTACCCAGGGCATAGGGGATTGGGACGTGAGCAAGGTCACTGATATGAGTAGTATGTTCCGCAATGCTAAGGTTGGCGCTGGAGATCTTGGGGGTTGGAATGTTGGCAATGTTACTGATATGAGCAGTATGTTCAGAACCACTACCGGTCCTAATGATGCAAATTTTATTAGTCCTAACATTGGGGGTTGGGACGTGAGCAGTGTAACTGATATGAGCTGGATGTTTGCTGGTGCTATTTTTTTTAACCAGGACATTGGAAGTTGGGATGTGAGCAAGGTCACTGATATGAGCTTTATGTTCGGTCTTACTCAAGCTTTTAACCAGGATATTGGAGACTGGGATGTGAGCAATGTCACCGATATGAATGCTATGTTCTTTGATGCTTCAGCTTTCAATCAGGATATCGGAGACTGGGATGTAGGTAATGTCACCAATATGAACGCAATGTTCCGGGAGGCTTCAGCCTTTAACGGAGATATTAGCAATTGGGATGTA
>CAZQJU010000225.1:0-2090 GCA_964593185.1 uncultured Roseivirgaceae bacterium | reverse complement strand
CATGAAGCCGATCACCCAATATACAAAAAGTGGTAGTATCAACATTGCCTATCAGGTCGTCGGTTCCGGGTCCAAAGACCTGGTGTACATACCCGGATGGGTTTCCAACATTGATTTGATGTGGGCTTGCCCCGAACTTGTTAGTTTCTTATTGGAATTGGGGAAAATAGCGCGCGTGATTCTTTTTGATAAGCGTGGGACCGGACTTTCGGATCGGCTCGTTGAGTTTTCCACGCTGGAAGAGCGCATGGATGACATCCGAGCCGTAATGGATGCAGTTGGTTCGGAAAGGGCCATTTTATTTGGGCACTCGGAGGGCGGCTCCGTATCCGCACTTTTTGCGGCTACCTATCCGGAACGAACCATCGGCATGATTTCCTTTGGAATATTTGCAAAGCGTAGATACAGTGAAGATTATCCCTGGGCACCAACGGATGACGAGCGAAAGGTCGTTTATGACATGATTGAAAACAGCTGGGGGAGTGGCGATATGAATTTGGAATCCTTGGCACCCTCCAAAGCAGATGACAAAACATTCATGGATTGGCTGTCCAGCTACTTTAGATCAGGAGCAAGTCCGAGTGCAGCCATGGCACTCACCAAAATGAATACCCAGGTAGACATCATCAACATACTTGGGTCCATAAAAGTACCCGCCTTGATTATTCAGCGAACCGATGACATCGACGTGAAAGTTGAGGAAGGGCGATTCATTGCCGATCGAATCAAAAATTCAAGGTTTGTGGAGTTATCGGGTGAAGATCATCTTTTTTGGGTAGGAAATACCAAAGAGATCCTCGATGAAATGAAGGATTTTCTCAATCGTCTGGAGCCGGAAAAGATGCACGACCAACGCCTTTTTGCTGTGGTAGCGGGCAAACTAAAGGTGAACCCCTCCGATAGTCAAAATGTGACGAATCTGGTAAAAGAAATTATCAAGAAGGGAAAGGGCAGAAACATCACGTTTGATGATCACACCTTTATGGCCACTTTTGATGGACCAAGCAAGGCGATCAATTGCGGGATAGACTTGGTCAACTTTCTAAACAGTCTGGCGGTCGAGGTTGCCATCGTGATTGATATGAAAGAAGGTGTCATGGAAGGGGGTAAATTGATCAACCTTTCGAATAGCGTATTTGTCGATGCGCTGTTGGACGAAGCTAAGTATGGTCAGATTGTGGCCTCACAAGCAGTGAAGTATTTGTTATCGGGAGTCGACGTGTCCTTCAAAGAGTACCGCAATTTTTCAGCGAAAGGGTCAACCGAGAACACCCTATTGTACTTGGTTTCAGATCCCAATGAAGTGAATGAAAGCCAACCGTCGATTCTGAGGGGCGATGCCTTCCTTGATCGAATTATTCAGCTGATCAAAAAGAACTACGATAACGAGTTGTTCGGTATCGAAATGCTCTCCAAAGAAATAGGGATTAGTGAGCGACAACTCCAACGAAAACTCAAAGCAATCACGAACAAGTCGCCTATTCAGCTTATTTCGAGTGTACGGTTGCATCAGGCTAAAACACTGCTGGCAGAAGGCACAAAAAACATCTCAGAGGTGGCGTTTCAGACCGGATTTAGCAATCCCTCGTATTTTGCAAAAAGCTTCAAAAAAGAATTTGGTGTACCTCCTTCTTCGATCAATTCGTTGCCATAATGTCGGAATAGTCATAGCCTGACGGTTTTGTATCAGTTCTTGTCGGATTTGTGCTGAATCTCGCCTGCCAGGCCCATCTAGTTTTGCACTCAAGTTTATTTGAATGACAAAACACTATGGTATCTGCCACTCGCAAAGCGCTCTTCTTACTGACTGCATTTTCGCTCATTTCCGGGTGTACCTGGGATCAGATCACGCCAAAGGTTGATTGCACTACTTCGCCTATTGAAATCTCGGTCGAAGAGGTGTTGGCTTCAAATTGCGGTGAGGCTGATGGATCATTTAGGTTGGTAGCATTGGGAGGGACAGCGCCCTATACCTTCACATCGGATTTCGAATCCAGTGACGACGGGATCTTCACGCAATTAGTTGCTGGATCCTATACTGTAACCATCACAGATGCGGTTGGATGCTCCGTGGAAGAAACCGTTTCCAT
>CAZQJU010000224.1:0-2137 GCA_964593185.1 uncultured Roseivirgaceae bacterium | reverse complement strand
TCATCGTCATCATCCGAACAACTCACAATCAAGCCCAAGCTCAATAACAAAAGCGCAAAAAATAATAGTTTATTGGTTTTCATATTACGGTTTATTAAGTCCTTTTTTGAAGATGCAATATTATTGCGAGTATGCCACATATGCAATATTGATGCATTTAAAATTTAAATGATGCGGATAAGGTAAAGTTCCTTCCAGGCGCATCTGCGAAATATCTTAGCCGATCGGTATATAGCCGATAGGAGGTGTTGAGAAGGTTGTTAACACTTGCTGCCACACCCCAGTGCTTTCTTTGGTATCCAATGTTTCCACCGATTAAAACAAAAGCCTCAGGTGGAGCCATAAAGTCGAAAATGTCATTGTTCGGATCGATATCCGTCTCACCTGAGCTAAGGTCTTTTGGCTCGATAACAGGAGGGGCATTCCATTGCTGTGCAGTAAAATTCAGATTAACACCATAGTTCCAAGGTCCCTTTTTGTAATCCAAGGTATAGTTAACATTGAATGGCGGTATTTCTAAAAACGGGCTATTGGTAGATGTTTCCACGCCGTATACATAAGACACTTTCGCTTCCGAGGTGAATTCCTCCGTGTGTTTAAATCTTACATCCAAATCAGCTCCTAAGAATAGCGCATCCGTTTGGTCGTACAAAAAGTAGGGAAAAGTACCTGCCACGTTGATCGTAACGCCATGTGGTCTTATGAAGATATAATCATTGATTCGGTTGGCATAGAAGATTAGTTCGGCAGTTGTTCTAGGTCTTTTCATCTCTAGTCCGGTTACCCACTTCAGACTCTTTTCTGAGGCTACAGGTCTGAGAGACTGGTCAAAAACGCTATCAACAGGAGTGTAAATGTTCGGATTAAAGTCATACCTCCAAAAACCAAATTGAATTCGAGAGAAATGATAACCGAATGCATAGAGTTCGGCCACATTAGGAGGTCTCCAGGCAGAACCAATGTTGGTGAATACCGTCAAGCTCTCATTGATCTGCTTCCTCATTCCCAGCGAAAACGTAGCGTTAGTAAAGTCTACTTCGTTTGCATAGGTGAATCGATCTCTGATCGTATCCGCGACGCTCAAGGTTTGAAAATCAACCCTTATGCCTAACTCTATTGTAGTCTGATCCAGATCATATGACTGGACCGTGTAAGCACCCATGTTCGTTACATCGTAATCAGGTACAAAATTGACAGGGTTGGATTCCGGCTCATTCACACTGTTTTGAGTGAAATATTGAAATCCTGTGGAACCGCTCCACCTTCCAATAGCTGGTTGGATCCATTCAGCCTCAAAAGTGTGGGAGATAAGGTTCAGATCAATTACCGGGCGATCGTTCAACTCTCCTCTGCGCACATCAAATTCTCTACGGATGTTTTCCTGGTATCCATACTGAAGCTTCAAGATGTGCTCGCCAAGAAAAACAGAAAGATCCGACTTTATTAGTCCATGCTTGGTATTTTGTTTGGGGTTTTGCAGGCTATACGTTGCTGGGAAAGTAGGAATTGGCGTGCCACGGTCTATGGCATTTTGCAGGTCATCCAAGTTGCCAACAATAGATGCCCTTAAAAACCCTAATTCCTGTTCGAAGTAGCTTCCCGAAACCTGCAGGTCAAATCTTTTTTGGTGCAAGAGTGCATTGAAACTTCCCCCTAGTTCGCGTTTTCCTGTATTGGAAAGTGTGTAATCTGGCGCTTCTAAATCCGCCTGATATGTTCCAAACGCACCGACATTCCAAGCAAATCGATGGAAGCCCTGACCTAAGTCAAATTTACTGGTGTAGGCTCGACCGTTGGTTTGATAGGAGGAGCTCAAAGCACCACCGATTTTTTCATCAAACGCAGGTCTTTTTGAATTGTATAGGATTACGCCTCCTAGCGCCTCAGGACCATACTTTACGGTAGCTGCACCTTTCACAATCTCTATTTGATCAACATGCGAGGGATCAATCTCTGGTGCGTGTTCTAGACCCCATACTTGGTAAGCATGTCGCAAACCGTCATTGACCACCAAAACACGATTGGAGTGTAAGCCATGAATGATAGGTTTGGAAATATTGGTACCAGTCTTCAACGTAGATACACCAGACAGATCTTCGGTTAGGTCGCCGAGTGATGAGCTTACGATAGCCAAATC
>CAZQJU010000223.1:0-2159 GCA_964593185.1 uncultured Roseivirgaceae bacterium | reverse complement strand
AATAACGTTACAACTTCGCCAATTAGTTCTTGCTTAGACTTAAGACTTGCAAGAGCACCTAATTGATCTTCGCCAATAAACAAATCTGAATCAATTGATGCAGCTTTGAATGTTGGCCGTTCTTTAGGATCTTCTTTCTTAAAATCCTTGATAATTTTCGCAGGAGCGTTCGCTACCTCGTTGATGAACATGATCCCGGAAGTACCCTTCAAAACATCATCCAATGGAGCAAAATCTCCATCTACGTTCTCAAGTGCCTTCTTGATCAATGTATTCTTCACGAGTTTGTATTCAACTCCCTTCTTGAAGCACATTTCTCTAAACTTATTGATTTCAGCAACTGAAAGTCCTGACGTATCTGTTATATAGAAATGATCTGTTTCCTTAAACTTTTCAGTAAGGTCACTTATTAACTGCGCTTTTTCTTCTCGTGTCATAACTTATATGTTCGCTATGCTACCTTTATCAATTGGAATACCGCTGCTCATTGTGCTTGAAAGCGTAATGGACTTAAAGTAAGTTCCTTTTGCAGACGAAGGCTTCAATTTTGAAACTGTCTGAATCATCTCAAGGGCATTCTCTCTGATCTTTTCGGGATCGAAAGAAACCTTACCTACACTTGTGTGAATGATTCCAAACTTATCGACTTTAAAGTCGATCTTTCCTGCTTTTACTTCTTTCACAGCCTGCCCTACATCCATGGTCACAGTTCCGGATTTAGGATTTGGCATCAAGCCTCTAGGCCCTAGCACTCTTCCTAACTTACCAACTTGTGCCATCACAGTGGGCATGGTAATGATTACATCAATGTCAGTCCAACCGCTTTCGATCTTCTTTACATAGTCTTCCAATCCAACATGATCAGCACCTGCATCCTTGGCTTCCTGCTCTTTGTCAGGAGTGCACAAGACCAAGACTCTTACGTCTTTCCCAACACCATGAGGCAATGAAACCACGCCTCTAACCATCTGATCTGCTTTCTTTGGATCTACACCTAATCGAATATCGATGTCGATGGATGCATCAAACTTTGAAAAGGTAATTTCCTTCACAAGATTCGAAGCTTCTTCCAAAGAATATTCTTTGCCAATTTCAAGTAGCTCTTGAGCTTTCTTTTGATTCTTAGTTAGCTTTCCCATGTCTAAAAATTATTCTACCCAAGGGGCTTTCCCTGAAACCTTCACACCCATGCTTCGCGCTGTGCCAGCTACTACTCTCATAGCAGCCTCCACATCAAAAGCATTCAAATCAGGCATTTTTGTCTCAGCGATGGTTTTAACCTGATCCCAGGAAACCGACCCTACCTTACTTCTATTTGGTTCAGAAGATCCTTTTTTTAGCTTTGCTGCTTCCATGATAAGGGATGCAGCAGGAGGCGTCTTGATTACAAAATCGAATGACTTGTCAGCATAAATGGTCACGACCACTGGTAAAAGCTGTCCGGGCTTATCCTGTGTTCTTGCATTAAATTGCTTACAGAAGTCCATGATATTCAGACCCTTAGCACCAAGTGCAGGACCGACTGGCGGAGAAGGATTAGCTGCTCCACCACGAATCTGTAATTTCAAATAGCCTGTTATTTCTTTAGCCATTTTCTATTTAATCTTCTTTTTCAACCTGTATGTAATTCAATTCTACAGGTGTGTTTCTACCAAAAATCTTAACCGTAACGTTAAGCTTCTTACGATCCTCAAATACCTCCTCTACCGTTCCTGTGAAGCCACTAAAGGGACCGTCCATAACCTTAACACTCTCACCCACAATGAAAGGAGTATCCAATTTCTCTTCATACTCTTCCACCTCATCAACTTTTCCTAAGATTCTATTAACCTCAGATTGTCTAAGAGGAAGTGGGTCTTTTGTGGTACTAGTCCCAGTGGCACCAAGGAAGCCGATGACATTTGGGATTAGTTCCTTATTTGTCACAAGGTGCTGCACTTCGCCATTGGAGAAGTCGGCGTGAATGAGTACATACCCTGGGAAAAAATTTCTTTCTCGAACACGCTTCTTACCATTCCTCATTTCGTATACCTTCTCTGAAGGAATTAGTACTTGAGGGATATGATCCGAAAGGTTTTGACGAGCAACTTCGTTTTCAATTGCTTCTTTTACCTTGCGCTCTTTACCGCTAACGGCTCTTACTACATACCATTTATGCT
>CAZQJU010000222.1:0-2161 GCA_964593185.1 uncultured Roseivirgaceae bacterium | reverse complement strand
AAACAAAAAAGCCAATGCAACATGTCATTGGCTTTTCCGACTTAGTTCAGAATTAATCCATCCCTTCAATCCAGGCTCCCCCTGCATCCTTGATCCTTTTTGCCATGTCCTTAGCCTTGGCTCTACTTTGGTCCAGTTTAGATTCCAACGCACTCAATTGCTTAGTGATAATTTCTACCGTGGCCTGATGTGTAGGTGTTGGGCCATACGTAGATAGGGAAACCCCTCTATTCAAGGCAAATAGTCGATCTCCAATCGTGGGCTTATTTTTCTCACCAATTTGATTCTTTGCAGGGTTACCATTAAGCTCCATATTTAGTGCATCCAACTCACCTTGCAATGCCATGAGCTCCTCCAAAAAATCCTTATCTACATTGGCGTGACCTGCTGCGTAGAAAATTTTATCAACCATCTTAATAGTGTTGGACAATTTGATTCCTGTCGCACTTACATCCCTGCCCAAATCCTCATAGGATCGCCAAAAGGCCACCACCTCACTGATCGGACTGCCTTCCAGTGTACCTTCTCTCAATCGCTCAACCTCAACATCCACAGGACCTGCGATCTGAGTGAATTTCCCTTGCTCATATTTGTGTAATGTGGCTGTGTACGTTCCGGGTTCGCAAAGCAGTCCATGAAGATCTTCAGTTCCTCCATTCAACGTCATTGCCCGAGAAGTGCCCACCCGCAAGTTCCACGTCACGCGATGGAACCCTTTGGTCTTCCCTGCTGCGGCTTTTCGATTCACCACCGCTCCCGATTGGTCTTTGACTTCAAGGTAGATAAACGGATCTTTTTCATTGGTCTCATTGGCCAACGCTTCCCATCCAGGGAAAGGGATATTTCCTGAAACTCCTTTCTCACTTTCTTTTCGCTTTTCTTCCAGACTCCTCAAATCTTCCTTGAGATAAAAGGTAAATACAGCCCCAAAATCAGGGTTCGGTGCCATGTACAGCTGCGATCCTTGTGAGCCTCTGGTATCATCAAAATCAACTACAGATCGCTCAATGTACCACCACGCTTTTCTGGGCGTAAATAAGGTAGCCTCCTGACTCATTTGCTCAGCATTCACATTTCTGAGTGCCGAATAATCGTCCAGCACATAAAAACTTCTTCCAAATGATGCGGCAACGAGGTCATTTTCACGTCGCTGAATAGCCAGATCTCTAAATGATATCGTTGGAACCCCTCCGGAAAGTTCGGTCCAGCTTGAACCTCCATTGAACGTAACGTACACTCCGAACTCTGTACCTGCAAACAGCAAGTCTTTGTTGACATGGTCTTGCACAATTCGCCAAACCAGGTTCTTATCCCCAAGTCCATTCGTGATATCTACCCAGGAAGCTCCTTTGTTGGTGCTCTTGACCAGATACGGCTTGTAATCTCCTTCCTTATGATTGTCTAAGGCTACGTACAATGTGCTTTCATCAAAAAGATCGGCCTTCACGTCATTGACATAAGATCGGGATGGGACCCCTAATGAACTGGCTTCGATCTTTCTCCAGCTATCGCCTTCATTCTCAGTGACTTGAAGCAGTCCATCATCTGTGCCGATAAAAATGACTTGCTCATTTTGAGGCGAAACCGCTATGGAGGTGATGGTGTTGAAGTTCGACATCGCCGCAACGTCCCAAGGAGAGTCCCAACTTTGTACTCTTCCCATGATGGGGAGTGCTACGCGTTCCTGATCTCGGGTAAGATCCTGCGAAAGAGCTGTCCAACTATCTCCTCTGTTGGTGGATTTCCAAAGTCGCTGAGATCCGTGATAGATGGTGGCCGGATCGTGCGGAGATACCAGGATCGGCGCATCCCAATTGTATCGTTCAAAATCTTCGTCTTCCCCAGGTTGAGGCATGATATCCGTAACCTCACCGGTAGCCAGATCAATTCTTGATAGTGTCCCTTGCTGACGTTGACCGTACATGATGTTCGGATTTCCAGGCTCCGTCGCTGGCTGGTGGCCATCCCAATTGAGCACTACTTTCCAATCTGCATTCCGAATTCCGTGATGATTATCTGTCCGGGATGGACCTCCCTCCGTACTATTGTCTTGCGTTCCGCCATAAATATTGTAGAAAGGTTCTGCATCATCTACGGCTACTTTGTAGAACTGCGTAATGGGTAAGTTCTCCATGTACCTCCACGTAGCTCCCAAATCAAA
>CAZQJU010000221.1:0-2238 GCA_964593185.1 uncultured Roseivirgaceae bacterium | reverse complement strand
TACTTCGTATCGAGTACCTCTCCTCCTTCAATCACTGCCACCTCCGGATGCACCGCACTTGGGCTAGCAATCAAAAAGGCGTAATTCTTAGCACTTGTAAAGCTATTTTCAAAGACTGGGTAGCCGATGATCTCAATAGCTACATCGTTGGAACCAAGCTTTTGTTTCACTTCAGAAAGCGTCGTAGTGGGGAGCTTATTGGATTCCGCAAAGGCCGAAGACATTCGATTCAGGTCCTTTTCCAATTGATTGGCCCTGGCCTCCGTAGTCGGCACATCAATCTTCAATTCCTGCAGCTGGGCTTTGGAGTACGAATAGTACAGCAACAGATTCTCTTTGGTCTCTACCCACTCTGCGTAGGTTTTCTTTAGTTGTTCATCGTCGCTGGTCAAGATTTGCTCACGCACTTTTGAGGAGGCACTCATTAGGATCCCTTTGGTTTTGAGATGCAAATTGTACATCTCTGTGAGCAGTTCAGGATCACCAGGTCCGTTTTCAACGGCAAAGGCGTAGTACTTCAGAATGGTGGGTCGTACTTTGGCCCAATATTGGCCTTTTTCATACTCACTCATGGCCCCGAAGTATTGCTCGACCAAGGCAAGCTGTGATCCCAGCACCTGCTCAAATCGTGATCTTGCGGTAGAGCGATTTCCTTGTTTCCAAGCAGTCACCGCCAAATCTTCCAGTGAGCTGAGAAAATCGGGATGGTTCTCTCCAAAATAGTTTTTGTAGATTCCGTTCACCTCCGTAAACACCGTTTCAGCACTGGCAAAATCTCCTGACGTCAGGTGGTATCTACCCAGATTGTGGCGTGTTTTCACGTAGGCAGGATGACCGGCAGAATATTTTTTCTTGAAGATCTCAAGGGCATCGTTGAGCAGGCCGGGGACTTCGGCAGCTTTTCCCTGAGCCATCAAGGTGGCGGCCAGGTAGTTTTTGACGTTACCTACATCCGTCTGATTTTTTGCCAGACGCTTTTCCTTCAGGATAATGATTTGACGAAAAATCTGCTCTGCTTGTGCGTATTCTCCACTGCTGTAGTGGATCAGCCCCTTGTTGATTTGAAAGCTTGTGTTATCCCGACCCTTACTTCGCAACTCTCCCTCTGCAATGCTGATGGCCCGATACATGGTTTGCTTAGCTTCTGACGATTGGCCTATTTCATTGTATAGCAGGGCTTTGTTATTTAGAATGATGGCGTGGGCAATGGATCCTTGCCTCCCTAACCGCTGAACGACTTGCTCTGCCTTATTGAAGTATTCTTCTGCTTCTGTAAATCTTCCTTGCGCCTGTGAGATGGTTGCATGGTTGCAGTAGAGCGAAGCCATTGCCGCGGTGTTGGCACCAATGTGTTGCTTGAAGTAGCGGATTGTTTCTTCCACGAATTGCTCGGACAGATTGTACTTCCCTTCCGAATGGATGAGAATGGAGATATTAGCAACCGTTTTACCCAGAGCGTACTTTTCTGCTACATTCATGGTATCCAACCGAACCCAACTATCGATCGTAAAAACGGATTCAAAAGAAGGTACCTGATTCATCATCTTACCGAGTGCTTCATTGAAATTTGCGATGGCGGCCCAGGTATTGACATACATAGATAGTTCAGCAGTCCGGTTGAGATCAAATATTCGTTCGAAGGTCTCCAGTTCAATGGACTCTACCTGATCATCTTCATAGTTTTTGGCCAACGTGGTAAACATGCTCTCCTTACTGTCGCGATTCGCAAAAAAGGAAGCTCGATTCCCCTGCGAAAAGATATAGTTGTAGTAAGAGGTGTCCTTTTCCAGCTGTTTTTCCCGGAAATTGACCATCCGGCTATCTTTTGTCATTAAAGAATTGGAAGGCGCCTCAGCGTCGTCATTGGTGCCTAGCTGATCTTCAACCGCAGTTTGGAGTTTCTTAAGCCACTTTTGCGCGGGCGCACCGGTGGAGATGACCAAAAAAGAAACGAGAATAAAAAAACGGGCCATATTGATTAGGATTATTCTGATTTAAAGTTAGAATTTTACTAGCAGAGAATGTTATGAGATTCATAGAAAGTATCCTTTTTAAAGATGGTGTCTATCACAATCTGGAACTGCACCAGAAAAGGGTGAATCGCACGTTTCATCATTTTATGCCGGATGCGCCATCTCATAAGCTTTCGGAAGTACTTCCTCCTTTAACGATGACAGGCACATACAAAGTAAGGGCAGTGTATGATGCAGATCAGGAGGATGTTGATTTTGACGTAGA
>CAZQJU010000220.1:0-2255 GCA_964593185.1 uncultured Roseivirgaceae bacterium | reverse complement strand
ATGAGGACATCGAGCTTCCACATGTGCCTGGTCATGAATTGGCCGGTGAAATTGTTGAGGTCGGTAGAGATGTGAAACATTTCAAGATCGGGGATCGCGTGACTGTACCGTTCGTGAGTGGCTGTGGAAATTGCGATCAATGTGACTCAGGCAACCAACAGATCTGTGATAATCAATCCCAACCCGGATTTACGCATTGGGGTTCATTTGCGGAATACACTAAGTTGGATTACGCTGACATCAACTTAGTCAAGATCCCAGAAGAAATAAGCGATGAAACCGCAAGTATTCTGGGTTGCAGATTCATCACTTCCTACCGAGCTGTTGTGGCGCAGGGGCAAGTAAAAAGTGGACAGTTTGTGGCTGTTCATGGCTGTGGCGGTGTAGGACTCTCTGCGATCATGATAGCTCATGCGTTAGGTGCTCAAGTAATCGCCGTTGACATCAATGATGAGACGTTGGCGCTGGCCAGAGAACTTGGCGCAGTTGCATCGATCAATGGGCAAGATGAGGATGTGGTACGTGCCATACGAGAAATCACTAAAGGTGGCGCACATGTTTCTATTGATGCATTGGGAAGTCAAATCACATGCGTGAATTCCATCAAGAGCTTGCGAAAGCAGGGTAAGCACATTCAAGTAGGTCTTATGGCTGGAGAATATAAAGATCCTAAGATCCCGATGGGGAACGTTATTGCGGATGAACTGGAACTTCTGGGAAGTCATGGAATGCAAGCGCACAAATATCCTGAAATGTTGGAAATGATCCGTTTAGGGAAGCTTGCTCCCCAGCACTTGATTGAGAAGCATGTCTCACTTGAACAGGCAGTCGACTTGCTTCCTAAGATGGATCAGTACAAAGGAAATGGTATCACTGTAATCAATCAATTCTAATTTGTCTACAAGACAACTATTTGGCGTCAACTTTAACATCAGTTTAGATCCCAAAATCAGTGAATTCTAGTAAAAATCACCTGAAAGTATGAGCTGAAGTTGAGGTAAATTCTTTTGCTTTGTTTTAAACACAAGCACATGAAAATTCAAGCATTCATCGAGCAGCAACCTGAAGTTGCTCAACAAGTTTTCGCTACTTTTCACGATCGAATCTGCAAGTATGATACATTGGTCGAAGCCAGTATCGGACCTGTGATGGGTGGTGAAGATGCTTTGGTCTATCATCAGGAAGGCGTCTTCAAATATGGATTAACCATGAAGAAAGATCATTTTTCGTTCCATTCGATGGTCATGTATACGTACCCCGATCTACGTGAGGAGCTGAAAGCAAAAACCAAAGGCATAAAATTTCAAAAAGGCTGCTTACATTTTAAAACTTTAGCGCAGATCAATAGCACAGACTTCCAGGAGTTTATTCAAGCGTCTGCTCAGCAGGATTTTAGTCCGGTGATTGCACACTATCAAAATAAAAAGAAGTAAGTCCTTTTGTTCATCTAATCAGATCCATTATATCATGAAAAAGCCGGTAATACATTTTGAAATAGGTTGTAGCGATATCAACAAAACCAGTGCATTTTACGAGGATGTATTTGGTTGGGAATTGTCTGGACAAGGGAGCTCCGTTTCCATTGACCAGGGTTCTAGCGGTATTAGCGGACATATTAATCAATTGGGACCTGGTGATCTACAGAAGTATATTACGATCTATATTGAGACTGATACTTTGGATTCAGATCTCAAAACGGTTGAATCCAAGGGTGGTAAAATCTTGGTAAATTCTACGAAGCTTCCCGATGGAAGAAGTTTTGCGTGGTTTGAAGATGTTGCCGGTAATCCTGTTGGACTCATTACGCCATATGAACGTGAAAATTGACCAATCATGAAGACAACGACATTTCTAACATTTGTGGGTGACCAATGTGGTAAAGGTGAGGAAGCTGTTAAACGCTACACTTCCATTTTTCCTAATTCAGCCATAAAACATTTGACGAAGTATGCTCCGGGTGAATCAGGAGGCACGCCGGAACTGATTAAACACGGTGTATTTACCCTGAATGGAACCGAGTACATGATCTCCGAAAGTAACTACAATCATGCCTGGTCATTTTCGCCTGCAGTTTCCATTTACATAAGCGATACATCTGAAGCTGTCTTGCAAACGGTATTCGAAAAGCTTTCTTCAGATGGAGGTCAAATCATGGTTCCATTTGATAGCTATGCCGGGGAAGGAGATTATGGATTTGGTAAAAAATTCGGCTGGTGTGAGGATAAATATGGGGTCTCGTGGCAGTTTCTTTTGGA
>CAZQJU010000219.1:0-2259 GCA_964593185.1 uncultured Roseivirgaceae bacterium | reverse complement strand
CCACCATTGCTGGAAATAAACATCCAATGATTGGCATCACTTACAACACTCATGAAGAAGGGTCGAATGCTGTCATGGTTGGTGATTTTCAGATAGGATTCACCGTTGAATGTAATGTGTTCTAGGGTTGATGTTTTCGAATCAGCACCTCGAGTGATGTTCATTGCTAGTAATGGAAAATGTTAGATTGAAAAAATTGTTAGAGAGAAAAATCAAGCCGACCCGTTGGGTCGACTTGATAAAAGATTGAATGTTTATTCCGTGCACGAAGCATCAAGGGATACCCGTGTGTCAGTTACAGTTTCAAACAACTGCCAGTTGCCATCTTCACCTTCAAAACTCCATAAAATGTTAAATGTTGTTTCGTTGTTGGAAGGGGCACCAGACGGCCAGAATGCCTGTATGCTCACTTCTCCTGCAACAGAGGTGTCCACTGCCTCTAATCCATTTCCACCCTCAAGAGAGTTTACGATGATAAGGTCAGGCACTTTGCCATTTGAAGGATCTGTAGCAATTGTGAATTTTAATGCAGGAAAGTTATCCGCTCTGGTCACTTTCTCAATTGTCAACAATGCTTCCGAACCAGCGTTTCCTCCGAAATGTACTACTTGCGTTTCACAGTATGAGGCAGTATTACCTCCTCCTCCACCACCGCTGGAGCCATCGTTATAGAAATAGATATTATCTACGTACGCAAGATCAATTAGACCAGCTACAGTAATTAAGAACTGGGCTAGTTCTGATCGGGTTTGGTCCCCACTAAAGCTCGAAATTGGCACATCAATGGAAACCCAAGTTTGTACTTCAGTGTCACCTAGAGCTTTGGTAAGATCAAATGCACTAGTTTCACCCATACCCCCGGCGTGGTTAGACCACTTAGGGTTGAATACTTGACCAGCGGCAAAGTCGTCAGAAACCCAGAAATCCATATGGAAATGAGTCATGCCTGAAGCATCGACTACGCTACCTAAATCAGATCCTATAAATCCACTGCCAAAGCTCACTTTTAGTACATTGTTCCCCGCAATCGATTCTTCAACAAACTCAGAAGGATCATCAAAACTTACATTCGTAATACCGATTGGATTGCTGTATGCATCACTGTAGATCGAAATAACATCTTCAGGAGCTCTTTCCGGTGGAGTCATTGGAGCATCGGTCGGAGCTGGAGGAGTTTCGGGCTCAGTCTCTTCAAGTGCAATATTATCCAATACCACAACTCCCGTTTCACCGGCAAGATCGAAAAGTACTCTGTTTGGAACACCATCTTCTCCAAAAGAAGCAAGAAGCGTAAGCTCATATCTCATTTCTGTGGTGGTTACAGATACTGATTCGGAATTTGACGCAAAGCTTCCACCATTCAAACCAATTCCAGCGATGAATGATCGTTCAACGTCAGATGAAGCATTGAATGATAGCTTATATGTCTTGCCTTGCTCGATCGCAACATTTTGACTCAAGTTCACTGTAAATGGTTGCTCAGCATTAGCAGTCTCGATGTTTACGATGAAGAAAGTATTGGTACTGGCTGTTTGAACAGGAACGGAACCATCGCCGAAGTTAACTGTCCAAGGATCAGTCGTTGCTCCTTGAAAATCGCCGTTTGTAACTAGACCTCCAGGGTATCTTACTCTCACTGTTCTAGATACTTGATCGGCAGCATTTCCAGCTGCATCAGTTACATCGTAGGTTATCACATAAGTACCGGCTAGGTCTACGTTTACAACATCTCCGCCTACGGTGATTGATGAACTTATGTCACCGTCTACATTATCGTTGGCTGCTGCACCGGCGTCGGTGTAGGTATCACCTAGGTTTATCTCCACTTCTGCCTCTCCTGAAAGTGTGATCACAGGAGCTTCTGAATCTACGACTGCAATTGTTACTGTGACATCCTGGCTCGCAGTACTTTCACCACCGTCATTGGTCGCTGTTAACGTAACTGTGTACGTGTCGGTCTCAGTATACTCCTTAGAGGGACTTTCTACTGTCGAAGTATTCCCATCTCCGAAATTCCAGGAGTAGGTATTGCCTTCACCTGTTGAAGTATTGGTAAAGTTTACAGTAGCGCCATCTACCACGAAGGTAAAACTAGCCTCTGGCGCCTCAACAACGGGATCCTCGTCCTCGTTACAGCTGAATAAGAACAGCACTGAACCAAAAGCTAGTGTCAGTAATGTTCGCTTTAGTAGTTGATTAATTCTCATTTTTAGTTTAATTATTGATTGATTTTATTGATTATTGATAAACTCTTACATA
>CAZQJU010000218.1:0-2385 GCA_964593185.1 uncultured Roseivirgaceae bacterium | reverse complement strand
TTATGTTGTCAATGTTAAGGAGTAGCTCGTGAGTAGCCTTGGGTTTTTCCCATTTATAAGAAGCCGAGAACGAGAGGTTATAGATATCTTCTATTGCATTTACAAATGCATTATTCACATCAAAGACTTCTCTATTTTCGAGGCTTACTGCAGCGTTTCCTTGACTATCTCTGAGTACAGGAAGAATCTTTTTACCTCCCCCAACGAAGAGTCGTGTATTTAGAGCGAGGGTCTTGTTTTTCTTTTTACCTAGTTGCGTGAATTCTTTGCCAGCTAAAATATTTAAAAGGTAATCTCCTTCAAAGCGAGTACTTCGTTCAATGCCATCCAGCGCTGTATATCGGGATTGGAACCAAGTGCCATTGACCATGAAGTAGTAGTTGTTGCTGAAGAATTTTTGTAAAGTGACTTCCACACCATAGTTGCGTCCTGTACCTGCATTTACCAAATTGGTGTAGGCAAACTCCAGATCCTCATTGATGGTGGCGAAGTAGCTCGAATCAGCCGCCACCGGGAGGTTATACAGGTGTTGATAGTATACTTCCACCCGAGCCTGTAGGTCGGGTCGGATGTTTCGGGTATATCCTGCCACAAAATGATGTGCTTTGAGTAAGCCCAAGTCTTTGTTGGGTTGATGAATGTTTCCTTCTGTGTCGGGTAACTCAGCAAAGTAGTGATGCACTTTTTCCATGGCACTATGCATACCGTATCCGAAACTGAAAGAAGATCGGTCCGAGGTAGACCAGGAAGCTGATAGACGAGGCTCAAGGGTGTGCTTATTGTTTAAAAGTATGTTGGTATTCTGTAGACCTGCTACGAGAGTCAACTCATTATTGATCCGATGTTTCCAGCTCAAGTAATTCCTAAGCATCCCGATACTTTCATCAAAGTCTATCCTTTGTATAGGTACTTCGTCTGATACATCCTGCATCACCTGACTATTTTTCGTAGAGGTATTAGAATAATAAGTACCCACTTGAAGCTTGTTTCTGCTATCCAGTTTATGATGATAGTCCACCTGCGCTCGATAAGTCAAATTGTTTAAATCTCCGATGAAGCTATTTCTTCGCTCAAATGCTGATGACTCTTGCGTGATGTCGTCCTCCACTCCATCAGCAGAAAACCCTATCCTGGTTTCCAAAAAGTTGCTGTTGTTAAAGCCATATACATGCCTTAAGCCCAGGTTGGCTAGATACGATTTTTTGCGATAGTTTTCAGTCACTTCAGGTGTAAGTCCTCCGACACCGGGTGTAGTCCAGTCTTCAGGATCTACGTCGGGCTGGTTAAATTCACTTAATGCACCCAGACCAAAAAAGGAGAACGTGCCTGCTGCCTTTGTGGGAAAATTGAGCTTGAATGCTCCGTCCTGAAAAATTGGTTCACCTTCTACTTCTATCAAGCCAAGCTTACCCAGAGCTGTAGAGGTAGAGTACCTATAATTTACAAGGTAAGAAGCACCAGACTCTTTGCTAAAGGGGCCTTCAGCCGTGATATCTGTACCTAGTAGTCCCGCACCGAAGATGAACTCTCGATTTTCATTGTTGCCGTTGCGAAACCGTATGTCATAAACTCCGGACAGGGCATTGCCGTAGGCTGCATTAAAGGCACCGGTGTAAAAATCCGATGTGGCAAGCAAATTGGTATTTAATGCACTAGTAGTGCCATTGGCTGCATTTTGATCCGCAAAGTGGTTGGGATTAGTGATTGACATACCTTCCAACTGCCATTGAATGTACTTGGGTGAATTGCCCCGCACGATGATGTCATTACCACCATCTCCACTATTTGCTACTCCTGCGAAACTTGTGGTAATCAAAGCAGGATCATTAAAGCTGGCAGTTATACGTGCCATCTCTTCGGTGGAGAGCGATCGCCCACTTACTAACACCATTTCATTTAGTGTTTCCCCATTGGATTCATCTGCGGTCACAACAACCTCAGCGAGTTTTATTGCTGATTCCCTCAAATTCACATTTAGCACCACTTCTTTACCTGAGGTTACGACGATATTTGGTAGGGTCATGGGTTCATATCCGGTGTAACTCACTTGAAGCGAAACTCTCCCTACAGGCACCTGAGGGATCTTGAAATTTCCATTTATATCCGTTATCGCTCCCTGAATAGGGTCACTTCCAATAATCTTTATGGTAGCACCAAAAAGTACCTCACGGCTATCTGCATCCCGCACAGCTCCCTTTATTGTCTGTGTGAATTGTTGTGCCCTGGATACCTGCCCCATCAATAATGATAAAGTGATAAGGACTCCAATGATGGCCCTCTTAGGATTACTATTTGAGCAATTTTTTGAGTTTTGATTTATCATCTTTTCTTTTTTATAGTTGAATGATGACTCAAAATTGAAAAGAGGTGAGTAGCAATTCGTCT
>CAZQJU010000217.1:0-2423 GCA_964593185.1 uncultured Roseivirgaceae bacterium | reverse complement strand
TCCCCATCTCGGGTGATCGTCGCATTTTCAAAAGCATAGTGAATATAGTCCGGTAAGAACATATACTCTTTCGCTGTGGCCTCCTGATCAATCTGGGTCCCTAGTCCTAAATCAATGCCGAGATCACCCCAGGGTTGATAATCAAGGTAATCTTGCATCAAGTCACGAATGGTCTTTTCCTCCACTTTATAGCTCAAATCAAAGGTGATCCTGCCGGGATAAAGCTCCTCGCATACGTCTCTCAACTTGGTGGCACAGTTGTCATATACGTAGTTGTACAGATACTCCGCGTTTTCAGGCTTTACGTTATTTTGCAGGTAATTGAATAACGCCTGTTTTTCAGATTGGGTAAGGTTGAGGTACTGGACCTTGATGTATCTATTGAGGTATTTCTGATATTGAAAGGATCGATCCCATTCTCTGGCGCCAACCTTGTACTTCAACAATCCCAGGGCAAAATTTAAGAAGAAGTTTTCCTGATCAAAGTCATACAGTCCGTAGTCATAAAACCAGTCGATATTGTAGGTAGGATCGATGACCCGAAAACCATTGTGCCCAAACGCAGACCATACTTCCCCTTGATAGGGCCCCAGGGTTACAATCGCGATTTCAGCTCGATCCGATAAGCGAAATTGGGATGTGGCAGACAGTGAAACTAAAATTAGCAGCGAGAATATAACGTATCTCATGCTCCAATGCTTTACTTTGTTTGGCATGTTAGTCAATCTACAGGATAGCATCTCCATTGCCTCAAAACTAACGCCAAAAAGGATAGCAAATGCAGCAAAAATTTGGCACAGTTACCATCAGTCAAGATGGCATGGAGTATCAAAAATGAACGGCCTTCCGATTAGCATGGCGATTGAGCCGACCACTGCTTGTAACCTCAGATGTCCGGAATGCCCGAGTGGACTGCGATCCTTTACCCGACCTACAGGAAAACTTGATCAAGACCTGTTTAGCAACATCTTAGCCCAGGTGGCTGACCATCTCCTGTATCTCACCTTTTATTTTCAAGGGGAGCCATATCTCAACCCCAATTTTCTCTCGATGGTCGAAGTGGCAAACACACACAATATTTATACAACCACATCAACGAATGGGCATTTTCTAACCGATGCCTTTGCAAAGAAAACCGTAGCGTCCGGGCTGGATCGTTTGATCATTTCCATTGACGGTGCTTCGCAGGAAACCTATGAATCTTATCGAAAGGAAGGCGACTTGAACAAAGTTCTGGAGGGAACGAAAAACATCCTTAAATGGAAAAAAAAACTCAACTCAACGTCCCCGAAAGTCGTTTGGCAGTTCCTGGTAGTCAAACCAAACGAACATGAAATCCCCAAAGTGCAGCAGCTGGCCAAAGACTATGGGGTGGACAAGTTGGCCTTCAAAACGGCCCAGATCTATGATTACGAAAATGGTTCGGAGCTAATTCCTTCCGTGGATAAGTACTCCAGATATCGTCAAAAGCCTGACGGATCCTGGGAAATAAAAAACACCTTGGAGGACAAGTGCTGGAAAATGTGGCAATCCTGCGTGATTACCTGGGATGGCCAGGTTATTCCCTGTTGCTTTGACAAGGACGCAACACACAGCATGGGCAATGTAGCAACGCAGGACTTCAGCGAGATTTGGTATTCGAAAGCATATCAAAACTTTAGAAACAGTATCCTGACATCCAGATCTGAGATTGAAATTTGCAAAAATTGTACGGAAGGACTTAAGGTTTGGGCATGATATATTTACTTCGCCCTTCGATACATTAACCCCCATGATTTTTGATCGCAAATCCCGAACTGACGAAGAGCTGCTTGCTATTCATAAAGCGCTCGTAACCCCGCGCCTCATCGAAGAGAAGATGCTCATTTTGCTACGTCAAGGTAAAATTAGTAAGTGGTTTTCAGGTATTGGACAGGAAGCTATCTCTGTAGGTGCGGCCCTTGCCTTAAACACGGAGGAGTACATCTTACCGATGCACCGAAACCTGGGAGTATTTACCACCCGAGGTATCCCTTTATCAAGGCTTTTTTCACAGTTTCAAGGGAAACGTAACGGATTTACCAAGGGCCGTGACCGAAGCTTCCATTTTGGAACCCAAGATCACAATATCGTGGGTATGATTTCACATCTAGGGCCTCAAATGGGCATTGCAGATGGGATAGCACTTTCGCATTTACTTCGCAAAGAAGCGAAGGTAAGTCTCGTTTTTACCGGGGACGGCGGCACAAGTGAGGGAGACTTTCACGAGGCTGTCAATGTGGCCTCAGTCTGGAAGCTTCCAGTCATTTTTGTTATCGAAAACAATGGCTATGGGCTTTCTACTCCGAGCCGGGAACAGTTTAATTTCGATTCATTTTTGGTAAAAGGTCCTGCATACGGTATGGAAGCTTACAGCGTAGAAGGAAATTCGATTTTGGAAGTGC
>CAZQJU010000216.1:0-2485 GCA_964593185.1 uncultured Roseivirgaceae bacterium | reverse complement strand
TTTCCGGTTGTAAGCTCAACCAGATGATCAAATTGGCTCAGGAGAATGATTTACAGGTGAACCCTAATCCATTAGAAGTTCATGGTGGAGAAGTACCATTCGAAATGAGCGCGGAATTACCTCCGAAAATACTTCCTTCCAACACAAGCTTCACGCTAAACACGATCTACGTGTATGGCGATCAGGAAGTAAATGTGGGTTCTGTAGTTTTTACTGCCTCGGATTTCCCTAACAGCTCAAGTACGGCTTCAAGAAAAGCTGAAAATTTCGTTTTCCCATACGAGGAAGGAATGAATCCAGGTACTTTGTACATCCAAGGTGTTGCAACTGACACTAGAAATGGAAAGTCTAAAACGACTGAAAGACTTGCAGTTGCGCAGGGACTTGTTTTGACTTCTATGTGGGTGAAGGACGTTGCTATGGCTTCTTACGCTGACCATGGATACAACGACAAGGAAGAGTTGATCCCGACTAACGTTGATTTCTACTTTGACCAAGGAAGATCTAATCTGAGAACTTCACTTTCTTATGACGGCACAACAAACCGATCTAAGAGAGACGATCTGAGCGCATTTATCGCTGAGAAAAATGTAACCCGAACTGTTACCATTACTGGTACTCACTCTCCTGAAGGTACTGAAACTGTGAACAGTGACTTATCTGAAGATCGAGCAGCTACCATCGAATCTTTTTACAGAGATCGAATGAAGCGATACGACTACATGGGAATGGCTGATTCCATTGATTTTATCCTTAAGCCTGTTATTCAGGATTGGGCAGCCTTCAAAGGAGCTCTTGCTTCTTATGATGGAATCGATGCTTCTCAAAAGAAAGAATACACTGACATCATCAATGGGACTGGAACTTTTGTCGATAAAGAAAAAGAATTGAAAAAGCTTTCAACCTACAAGAAAGTTTTCAAAGAGGTATATCCAGGATTAAGAAGTGCAAAAACTAACGTTTTGACTGTGAAGCCTAAGAAGTCAAACGCTCAAATTGCAATCTTAGCAAAAGCTATTACCAACGGAGATGCAGAGGTAGATACACTTTCTATCGAAGAGTTGATGTTTAGCGCAACACTTACACCTTCTCTAGAAGAGAAAGCAGCCATTTACAAGGCAGCTGCTGATGCTTCAGGAATGTGGCAAGCTCACAACAACCTGGCTGCAGTTCATATCGAACTAGCGCAACAAGGTGATATGTCTAAGTTGGATGGCGCAGCTACTCAATTAGAAATCGCAATGAACAAAAACAAGAACGCGATTGTAACTGCAAACATGGGAGCAGTTCAAGTTCTTCAAGGAAATTACGAGGAAGCTTACGCGACCCTTGGAGATGTAAGTGGTGCTGACAATGTGGTAAACTCAAAAGTGTCTGCAATGAAAGGTGCTTTAGAGGTGAGAATGGCTAAGTATGATGAGGCAAAAGCTTCTTTTGCAAGCGCAATGATGGACGACAATGCTCGGATTGACAAAGGTCTTGCATACCTTCTTAGCGGTGACTACTCAGCAGCTGAATCAGAGCTAGGCAAAGTGATGAACGCTGACGGATATTACCTTTCTGCGGTTGCCGCAGCTAGAAAGAACGATGCTGCTGGTGTTGGTTCAAACCTGAAAAAAGCAGTTGACGAAGAGCCTTCTTACAAAGACATGGCATTAAACGATTTAGAATTCACAAGTTTTGCGAATGCAGTAAACGAAGCTGTAAAGTAAGAATCGGCTGATTTAGAAGATAAAAAAGCCTCATCAGAAGATGGGGCTTTTTCTATTTTAAGGAAGGAAATCAGGCCTTTCATCATTATTTTAGCGAGTCAAATAGAAAATCAAACTAACAATGAGAGAAATACAATTCAGACAAGCACTTGGAGAAGCTATGAGCGAAGAAATGAGGAGAGATGAAAATGTATTCCTCATGGGAGAAGAAGTTGCTGAATACAACGGAGCTTATAAAGTAAGCCAAGGCATGTTAGATGAATTTGGTGCAAAACGAGTCATTGATACTCCCATAACTGAGTTAGGATTTGCAGGAGTTGGTGTTGGAGCAGCTATGAACGGTCTCCGTCCGATTATTGAGTTTATGACATTCAACTTTTCGCTTGTCGCCATCGATCAAGTGATCAATAGTGCTGCGAAAATGCTGTCCATGTCGGCAGGACAGTATCAGGTGCCTATCGTATTTCGTGGTCCGACAGGTAATGCAGGTCAATTAAGTCAACAACATTCTCAAAATTTTGAAAACTGGTACGCGAATACTCCGGGCTTAAAGGTGGTTGTTCCTTCCAATCCTTATGACGCAAAAGGACTTCTCAAGACTTCCATCCGGGATGAGAATCCCGTAATTTTTATGGAGTCTGAATTGATGTATGGAGATAAAGGTGAAGTTCCTGAAGAAGAATATTTGTTAGAAATTGGTCAGTCAAATACTGTACGAGAAGGTGGTGATGTCACTTTAGTGTCATTTGGAAAAATGATGAAAGTGGCTAACG
>CAZQJU010000215.1:0-2586 GCA_964593185.1 uncultured Roseivirgaceae bacterium | reverse complement strand
ACATCCTCCTTGAAATAGGCCTTTGTTTGTGTTCCATTTTCAGAAGAAGCCACCACTAAGCAATTCGTAAAGGTTTCGGCGGGGGTTTCAATTGAACCATTAAGTGCTACCACCTCACTTGTGGAGGTCATGCCGCCTTTACTTGTGGTCCAGGAATCGCCGACCTCAAGTGGCTGCTTTATCATGACCGACTCTTCCGTTGCTCCATCCTCAATTCCCACAATGGCACCTTGGTCATTAACTCTCAGAAAAGCTTTGGTAGCAGGCATTGGCGTACCAGCCGAAGTTTCTGAGATGAAGTACTCGTTGCCATTGATTACCTTGGTCTCTTCTAATATTTTGACAGTCATGCGCAGTTGAGAGATATCGACGTTCTGTCCCTGATACAGCTCTTTTCCGTATGCGTAGGTCATTGTGGTCCCTTTCTTAAGAGGGAAGTAACTGGACTGTCCCAGTGAATAATTCCAGATGCCAAACAAGGCGAGGAGTAGACTTAGTTTTTTCATGAATACATTTTGGTTATTCCCGGTCAGCACTTGTGCAGTTTTGTTGCGCCAAGACCACCGCTCGGGACTTAAGATTGTCTCTTAAAACTAGCTTATCTGTCCTCCCTGACCAAGGACAAATTCGCATCCTTTCCGTTAGGGGTTCACTTCTGTATCAATACCATCGTAGCTATTATTTTTGTATGATGCGATTACCGGTATTTTTCTCTCGTTTGCTTTTTTCTTTCATGATTTGCTTTTGGGTCTGTGCGACTACGCAAGGCCAGAATTTTAATCCGGGTGAGGATGAGGTCTTTAAAGAGTTTGAAGTCACGGAGATCCGAATCACCATGGCTTCTTCAGATAAAGATTTTCTGCTGGCCGATGAAAATGCCTTTAGCGAAACGTATGTATCGGCCGATGTTTCATTTTCCAACTCCGAGCTTTCGAATGCTTCAGCAAGTAATGTGGGTGTGAGACTCCGGGGTAACACCGCTAGAACACATCCAAAGAAGTCTTTCAAGATTGATTTCCGAGAGTTTGGCGGTGAGCAATTCTTTCGACACAAGAAGATCAATTTAAAACCAAACGTCAATGACCCATCGTTGGTCAGAGAATTACTGACCATGCATCTCTATCGCTTGATGGATGTACCAGCACCTCGCACTGCACCAGCAATTTTGTATTTCAATGGAGAGTACATGGGTGTTTACTTGATGATTGAGCAGATCGACGATGAGTTTGTAGATCGTAGGTTTGGAAAAGAAGTTGGTTACTTGTACAAATGCGCGTTCGGAGCTACCCTCCAGGACGATGGTCAAGTCTTTGATGCCTCGCTCTTCGAATCCAAGATGAATGAAGAAACCGACACGCGCGAAGAATTAGATGCGTTTGTGGAAGCTTTGAACAGTATTCCAAAAGTAAGTTTTGCCACGGAGTTCGGGGAGATTTTTGGGGTGGACAGGTATTTACGGCAACTGGCTGTGGAAGCGATAACGGGCCATTGGGACGGATATAGCTACCTCAACAACAACTACTACTTGTATTACGACGAAGATGAGGGACGCTTTGAGTTCATTGCCTACGATACGGACAATACCTGGGGTATTGATTGGATCGGCAGAGACTGGGCAACCCGAGATCTCACCCATTTTCACCGCAACAATCATCCACGTCCACTTACCACCAGGATTCTGGATGTAGAAGCATGGGAGCGACGCTATTATTTTTACTTGAATCAACTATTTGAACAGTATTTTACCGAAGACTATTTGTTTCCACTTTTTGATAAGCTGGAAAACCTTCTCGACAATAATGTCTTGGCGGATGAGCGCTTTGATGACTCGTTTGGCTTTAGTTATGAGGACTTCAAAAGCTCCTTTGATTTTACGTCGAAGGACCATGTCAAATATGGATTGCGAAGTTTTGTAGAAACTAGAAGGTCCACCGGGATTCCATCAGTTCCGGACATTGTTTTAGGATCGTTAACTTCCGAAAGGCTTGAAGTATTCCCAAACCCAAGCTCCAATGGGGTCTTTTTCCTTAGTCAGCCTGTGCTAGGTAAGGTGAGGGCCTTTGACGTCAACGGTCGCTCAGCCCTTGTAGAATATTCCAGCACACTCAGCACCGTAAAAATTGTAGGTGCGCCAGGAGTATATTTCTTACACGTAGACGGGCACGTGATCAAACTTATGAATCGGTAAGCGATTAAACTTTATCATGTATACTGCGAAGATTCTTTCGTAAGGAACTTGGAAAGAGCTACACGTCAATGGTTTGTTCTCTCACCTAACCAGCTGAAAAAAGTTGTAGAACTCAATGTCAAATAGACTGATATTGGTGTAGATACGTAACCTAAGTGAATCCTTGGAGAGTTGGAGAACGTCATAAGTTCCATCATCAAACTGCAACTCCATGGAGATGGAATCGTACCGATAGGATTCAGTCCAGGTTGAGTCCGGACTTTGAGCAATGAGGTTCTCGGCATCGAACGTCCAGGTAAGATTGTCAACATTGAGGGCATCAATCGTGAATTCACTATCTGGTGGTAGCGATATAATCTCCACGCTTGACTCCGTAAATGTCCAGGTACCAAGAATGG
>CAZQJU010000214.1:0-2725 GCA_964593185.1 uncultured Roseivirgaceae bacterium | reverse complement strand
TCCACCTTTTCCACCTTTTCCACCTTTTCCACCATTTCCACCTTTGGCAACTAAGTGGATGACGTGTTCTTTTCTATTTCTATTGAAAACGGGAACAAATCCTGATGTGCTATACATCAAATTTATGTCGCCACCATCTCCACCTCTTCCCCCATTTCCACCATTTCCGCCTTGAATACCTACATCGATGATTGGTCTGTTTATGGATATTTTTAGGGAAAACAGCCTTGGAGAGGAATAACCATCGCCTCCCTTCCCTCCTTTTCCTCCTACAGTTGTTATATGCAATGATCCAAGTGCTTCGAAATTCACAACGATCGCAAGGCTTTTCCCTTCAATCCCGTGCAACCCATTTTCTCCATCTAGTATAGCAGTATCTCCATTTCTTCCATTCGATCCATCAACTCCTTGACTTGAAAAACTCACATTGGACCCTAAATACCCATGCTGAATTTGCAGATACGTATCGGATTCGAACGTCAACGTGGAGTTGTCTCTCATAATTAGTGTATCCACAATGATGGTATCTTGCGATAGCAATAAGGTTTCATTTTCTTCGACCGCCATATACTGATGGTATGCTGTTTTACGCTGTGCAATAGCAAAAACAAATTCGCATGAAATAAGTAAGAAAATAAATGTTCTCATAGCAAATCAGATTTTCCTTAAGAAGTCAAAAATTATGCCATTTCCTTGATCAAAACTGACTTTGTATTTTATAAATGCAAGATGTGAAAGTGGGCTGCAAGCAGCATGATCCGGTAGTGATGTAAGTTATGATCAAAGTCTTTTGCGATCCGACACTTTTGTAGATCTTTGAAAAGCCTAGCTTACAAATTCCACACATTTAAAAAACCTGCTTCTCTTAGTAAAACATCTAAGCAACACGATACGTTTGCAGCGTAAGTTTGTACGTGTTCCTTTGACCAAACCCAACCATGACAGCATTCAGAAAATTCTTTAGTCCGCACTTCTTTACCACGAGTCTATTGCTTGTAGTTTATGCCTCTTTGCATGCACAAAACCCGGGCACCAAAGACGAAATACTAGCCCACGGACAAATGATTCGTGATGCATTTGCCCTAGGGGATGTCGAGAAAATCAGGTCCCTACACCATCCGGAGGTCGTCAAAGCCCTAGCATACAATGACCTAAAGAACGGAAGAGCTGAGGTAATGGAAGGACTGGTAGGCACGCTGGCCAGTTTCCAACTGGAATTCCTTGAAAATGACGTAGAGAGTATTTTGATCAAAGGTGATATCGCCATCGAACAAACACGATTTGCCATCAAGGGCACCCCAAAGAATGGTGGCGATTCCTGGGTTTTCAAGGGCCGAACCCTGGTTACCTACATTAAATACGAAGAGAGTCCCACCGGATGGGCCACAATCCGGGAAATCATCCAACCTGCCACGGAGTAGCCCAAACACGCTCGTTCCAGTAAACGTTTGTTGGAGTAGCAATTTCGCAGTGTGGCCTCCTGCCCTTTTGCCTTCTTGTAACCTTTATGCTGTCTTCCGGTTCGTGAAAGTTCCTTAAACGATTTGAAAAAAAATTAGCATCACCATTAAACCCTCATCGAAGCATGCAGTCTAACATCCAGAAAAACCAAGTACCTGTATGCGAACACTTACAACTACATTTACCATCCTACTGGCAACACTACTCACTACTGGCTCTTTTGGACAGGCGACCCCCAATTTTCAACCCTTAGCCGATAGCTTCAATGTCAGCAACCCCAATGCAGTCCAGGCCATCAATATTTCCTACGGGGACATCGAGGCGTCCAAACAACTGTTTCATATTTTCCTACCGAATAGAGCGGATACGTTCCCCTTGGTGATCTTCTTCCACGGCGGGGGATTTACCGGTGGCAATCCGGGGATCGTGTTCCAGGACCCGGAACGGAGAGAGATCGTCAAGTACTTTCTGGACAACAACATTAGCTTTGTTAGTATGGGATATCGGCTCATCGCCGAGGACGAACCCGACCTGGACGGCGTAAGCAAGAGCTTGGACGATGCGAAGTTCGGACTTCAATTCATCCGCCACCATGCAGAAACCCTACACATTGATCCGGATAAAATTGCCGTAATGGGATCCTCTGCTGGTGCCGGCACCAGCATCTGGCTTGGCGTACGTGATGACATGGCCGACCCCAATGCCTCCAACCCGATCTTACGAGAATCTACCCGTGTTTCCGCAGTGTTTGCCAGTGGCACCCAGTCAACCTACGATCTCTACAAATGGGAAACGGAAATCTTCGATGACTTTGATGGACAAGGCACCAACTTTACCCTCGACAGCATCGCAGACATCATGTCCACTGAAAGCCTCTCCAACTTTTACGGTGGATTGGATTCGCTATACCAGCTGGTGCACGACCCTACCCTTATTGCTTACCGACAGGACGTCGACATGCTACATCACCTCTCAAGTGATGATCCTCCGATCTACATTTACAGCAAGAATAAAGCAGATCATCCGAGTGATGATGTCTTACACCACTGGTATCATTCGAGGGAAGTGTACGAGATAGCCAGGGCTGCCAACGTCTCGGAGGTAAAGGCTGAAATTGTGGCCGCAGAGCTTAATACAACCAATGACGAAACGGGCAATGCTTTCCTTTTGCGACATTTAAACAGTGCGCCTATCGAGCCGATCACTCCGGTGCTGGGGGTTGAAAGTCCCATTACAGCCAAGCTTTATCCCAACCCGGCGAGTA
>CAZQJU010000213.1:0-2773 GCA_964593185.1 uncultured Roseivirgaceae bacterium | reverse complement strand
ACCCGCCCCAATGGATATGGGCAATGTAGATTGGGTTCCCAACAATTCACTGACCGAATTGTCAGAGGTACGTTGCTCATATCGCAGTTCAAACGCATTCATGATGGCATATTCCCGTCGTTCTTCGTCGTACCGCTGATCCGATTTCTCCCAGATCGGAAAGAACAAAACGAGAATCATGGCAATGGCCGCAAGCGTCATGAAGATAGTTTGTATTCGCTGGAGCATTGGTTGGAGATTTTATTTTAAAATGAGCCTGAATACCTTCAGGGTGCTAAGTTTATGTCTGCTCAACTTTCGAGCGTCTAATTGGATTGATGTTGGATCTCAGATAGCATTAGGGCGATCTGAATCCCTGCAAACAAATCCTTCCGCAAATATGAAGTGAATTATCCTTCAAATCGAATGAATGTCTCATTTTTGTCGCTGTGAGGTATTTCATGGACATCTCGTACAAAGGCACGCACTTTAACGGCTGGCAGGTCCAGCCCAATGGGACAACCGTACAAGAAGAAATTGAGAACGGCTTGAAACTCCTCTTAAAAAAAGATACCCCCATCACGGGAAGCGGACGAACGGATACGGGCGTACATGCTGTCCAGCAGATCGCTCACTTTGATGCACAAAGCATTGATGCAGCGCAACTAGCCTACAAACTCAATGCATTTCTACAGCGTGACATTTCCATCAAAGCCATCCTACCGGTTCATCCCGAAACAAATGCCCGTTTTTCTGCCGAATCCAGACTCTACCATTATCACATCCATCAGTCCAAGGATCCATTCAAAGAGGGGCTTTCTTATTACTTCAATCCCAAACTGAATGTGGTTGAAATCAATACTGCCTGTGAAATAATTAAGAATTGGCAGAACTTTGAATGCTTCAGCAGAGTTCATACCCAAGTGAATCACTTCAACTGTGAGATTTTTGAAGCAACTTGGGAGCAGAAAGGAAACCAACATCTTTTCCGTATCCGAGCAAATCGTTTTTTGAGGGGGATGGTAAGAGCAGTGGTCGGTACCTTGATCGATGTAGGACTTGGGAAGACCTCCATTAAAACGTTCCAAGAAATCCTTAACAGCCAAGATCGTAGAATGGCAGGTAGAGCAGTTCCAGCGGAAGGACTTTATTTGCAAGAAGTGCGATATCCTAAAGATATTTATATCAACTAGCCTTTTGGAAAAAGAACAACCCAGCGGAAATATAGTAGACCTGAATATTCTCAGGCGACTTTTTGTATTTGCCAAACCTTACAAAGGGGTCTTCCTATTTTTGGTTCTTCTCACCATCGGACTGAGTATACTTGGTCCCGTCCGTCCCCTGCTAATCCAGAAAACCATCGACAACCAAGTTGCAAATGGCGACTACCCTGGGTTGGTGAATATGATTTTGCTCTTGGTGAGCATTCTCGTGGGTCAGGCCATTGTCCAATACCTTCATACTTTCTACTCGGGATGGCTAGGCCAAAATATCATCAAAGACATCCGCATCAAATTGTTCCGGCACATTCAGGGACTTAAACTCAAGTTCTTTGACAAAACACCCATCGGTCGATTGGTCACACGAAATGTTTCAGATATTGAGACATTAGCCGAGGTCTTCAGTACAGGAATTGCGGGAATCATAGCGGATATACTGCAATTATTGGTAATCCTTGGGTTCATGCTATGGATGGACTGGAAGCTTACGCTGGTGAGTCTGTCCTTGCTGCCTGTACTCCTTTTGGCCACCTACATATTCAAGGAAAAGATCAAGGTCGCCTTCAACGAGGTTCGAACTGCTGTCTCCAACCTCAACTCCTTCGTGCAGGAGCACATCACGGGCATGAACATCGTGCAGATCTTCAATAGCGAAAAGCGCGAAATGGAGAAATTCAAAGAAATCAACAAAGAGCATCGAAAAGCCAACATCAACTCAGTGATGTATTACGCGATCTACTTCCCGGTCGCTGAAATTATTCAGGCAGGAGGTATTGGTTTGATTGTATGGTATGGTGGAGGTCAGATGGTTCAGGGGAGTGTAGAGCCGGGTTTGATGATCGCTTTCATTCTGTACATCCAGATGTTCTTCCGACCTATTCGGATGATTGCAGATCGGTTCAACACACTGCAAATGGGTGTGGTCTCCTCTAAGCGGATCCTGGATTTGCTGGACAGCACCGAACACATATCAGACAGCGGATCCTATCGTCCGGACAAATTGACTGGGAACGTAAAATTTGAACATGTGTGGTTTGCTTACAATGATGAAGATTGGGTGCTCAAAGACATCTCCTTCCAGGCCAAACAAGGAGAGACCATTGCATTGGTAGGTGCTACAGGAGCCGGGAAATCCTCCGTAATCAACCTGTTGAGTAGATTCTATGAGATCAACAAAGGAAACATCTACGTTGAAGACAAAGACATTCGGGAGTATGATCTCGCGTACTTGCGGAACCACATTGCGGTCGTTTTACAGGATGTTTTCTTATTCTCCGACACGATCTACAACAACATCACCTTGAAAAATCCGACCATCTCTCGAGAACGTGTCGAAGAAGCCGCCAAGCTGGTGGGCGCACTCCCATTCATTGAAAAGCTCCCCGGCGGGTTTGACTACAATGTGATGGAACGAGGCTCGACGCTCTCCGTTGGACAAAGACAGTTGATCTCGTTTGTCCGGGCATTGGTGTACGATCCAAAGATTATTGTGCTAGACGAAGCCACCTCTTCTGTAGATACCGAGACGGAAGAGTTGATTCAAAATGCCATTCAAAAGCTGATGTTCGGCCGAA
>CAZQJU010000212.1:0-2885 GCA_964593185.1 uncultured Roseivirgaceae bacterium | reverse complement strand
GTAAAAGAAGGTGTCAATAGGTTCATCGATTGGTACTTGGATTATTATAAGGTCAAATAAATCATATCATGAAAAAGGTTCTAGTTACTGGGGGTGCTGGATTCATCGGCTCACATGTTGTAAGAAGATTTGTAAAATCAAAAAAATACAAGGTTGTCAATCTTGACAAGTTAACCTATGCCGGCAACCTGGAGAATCTCTCTGACATTGAAAAAGACGAGAATTATACGTTTATAAAAGGGGATATCTGCGATTATGAGTTTATCAGGGACTTGTTTCATCGCCATGATTTTGATGGTGTGGTGCACTTAGCTGCTGAGTCGCATGTGGACAGATCCATTTCAAATCCCATGGCTTTTATTGAGGCGAATGTCATAGGAACCGTTACGTTGCTAAATGCGGCCAAAGAAGCATGGAATGGGTTGGATGGAAGAAGGTTTTACCATGTTTCTACGGATGAAGTGTATGGTTCACTGGGCAGTGAAGGTTTCTTCACCGAAACAACCTCATACGATCCCAAATCCCCGTATTCTGCTTCCAAGGCGTCGTCGGATCATTTCGTTAGAGCTTATGGAAATACCTACGGCCTGCCTTTTGTGCTATCGAATTGCTCTAACAACTATGGCCCTAATCATTTTCCTGAAAAACTAATACCTCTGATGATTCATAACATTCGGAATAGGAAACCTCTTCCGATTTATGGCAAAGGGGAAAATATCAGAGATTGGCTTTATGTTGAAGATCACGCAAGGGCCATTCAGCTGATTTACGAAAAAGGACAGAATGGTGAAACGTACAACATTGGAGGTTTCAACGAATGGAAGAATATAGATCTTGTCCATTTATTGTGTGATCTAATGGACAAGAAAATTGGAAACGTTGAAGGCACCTCTCGGGAATTGATCACTTTTGTCACTGATCGAGCTGGGCACGATATGAGATACGCAATTGATGCCTCAAAACTTCAAAAAGAACTTGGTTGGGAACCTTCGTTGCAATTTGAAGAGGGGTTGAAGAGAACGATTGACTGGTATTTCGAGAATGAAAAATGGCTTGAGGATGTCACCTCAGGCGACTACCTGAAGTATTACGAAGAACATTACGATAACAGATAAAAAAATGAAAGGGATCATTTTAGCAGGAGGTTCTGGAACGAGGCTTCATCCATTAACGCAGACCATAAGTAAGCAGATCTTACCTGTGTACGATAAGCCAATGATCTACTATCCATTGTCCACACTCATGTTATCTGGTATCAAGGACATATTGATCATCAGTACGCCCAGAGATATGCCACTATTCCAAAACCTACTTGGTGACGGAAGTGCACTCGGATGCAACTTCTCGTATGCCGTGCAAAAAGATCCGAACGGGCTTGCAGAAGCATTTCTGATCGGTGCTGATTTTATTGATGGAGATAGCGCAGCGTTGATCCTGGGAGACAATATATTCTATGCCTCAGGACTATCCAAGAAACTGCAGTCATGTGCAGATCCTGATGGGGGTATTGTATTTGCCTATCACGTCCATGATCCTGAGCGCTACGGGGTGGTAGAATTTAACGAGCATAAAAAAGCAATTTCTATTGAGGAGAAACCGGTAAATCCAAAGTCGAACTATGCAGTTCCCGGTTTATATTATTACGATAAAGATGTGGTTGAAATTGCAAAAAATGTAAAGCCGAGTCCGAGAGGAGAATTGGAGATTACAGATATCAACAACACGTATCTAGAAAGGAACAAACTGAATGTTCAAGTCTTTGATCGGGGGACTGCTTGGTTAGATACGGGTACTTTTGCATCCTTGATGCAAGCAGGAAACTTCGTTCAAGTCATTGAGGAGAGGCAAGGTCTCAAAATTGGCTGTATTGAAGAAATTGCCTACAAGATGAAGTTCATCGATGCGGAGCAGCTTGAAAAGCTAGCCAAGCCATTAGAAAAAAGTGGATATGGCATATACCTGCGAAAAATCATTAAATAGCATGAAAGGAACAGAGACAAGTTTAAAAGATTGCTGGATCATTGAACCCGCTGTTTTTGAAGATGAGCGCGGTTTTTTCTTTGAGGGGTTCAACGCTGAGAAATTTAAGCGAATGACAGGAGTAGAGTTTATTCCTAAACAACTCAATCAATCCGGGTCGATCAAGGGTGTTCTAAGAGGGCTGCACTTTCAAAATGCACCCAAAGCACAAGCAAAACTGGTAAGTTGCCCCCAAGGCGAATTATTAGATGTCGCTGTGGATATAAGAAGAAAATCTCCGACGTATGGACAGAGTATCTCTGTACGACTTTCCGAAGAAAACAAAAAGCAGCTATTCATTCCGAAAGGATTTGCTCATGGATTCGTAGTGCTTTCTGACTATGCCAAATTGATGTACCAGGTGGACGAACTGTACTCTCCCGAGCACGATACAGGCATCGCATACGATGATCCTAGTTTAAATATTTCATGGGTTTTGCCTAAGGAAGAAATTATTCTCTCAAACAAAGACCAACAACTTAAAAACTTATCTGAAACGCCAATTAATTTTTAGTGATGAACAAAAAGAAGGTATTAATTACTGGAGGAGCGGGTTTCCTAGGCTCTCATTTGTGTGATCGTTTTTTAAAGGAAGGCTATCGCGTGGTGGCCATGGATAATCTTCTAACGGGAGATATCACCAATGTAGAACATCTTATGGGTTTGCCTGAGTTCGAGTTCCACCATCATGATGTTTCAAAATATGTTCACGTTTCCGGCGAACTGGAATACATACTCCATTTTGCCTCTCCTGCAAGTCCCATTGATTACTTAAAGATGCCGATTCAGACGATGAAAGTAGGATCTCTTGGGACATTGAATTGCCTGGGACTTGCAAAAGACAAAGGGGCTAGAATGCTCATTGC
>CAZQJU010000211.1:0-2925 GCA_964593185.1 uncultured Roseivirgaceae bacterium | reverse complement strand
TGGATCGCATTTCCTTACTTGTTTTGGTGAGACAGTTTTGGGAGTTTGCCCGAAAGATTCTTTACCCTGATTTGATCCTCAGCGATCCTGAAGAAAAAGATATCATGAACAAAATTTGGGCTGCTGTTTATCTCAAATTTTCGAGTCCCGGATCATTTCAGCAGTGGAGCACCTATCATGAACAGGCATTGGAACGGATAGTGATGGTTCGTAAATGGCTGGATAGATCTCCCCACCACTGGATACCTACTCCTCATGTTTACTTCAGTCCCAACAATGAAAAGAATGGGTTTCAAAAAACACTCGATTGGCTGGTCAAGCGGGAAATTCTGAAAATTGAAATCAAGAAGCAGTTGGAACTACAAAAGATCAGGAGAGAGCGGAAACTGTACGAGGAAGGAAGGGGACGGTACAAGGACCTATCACGATTACAGCTTTTTAAAACCCATGAACAACGCTTAAAAAAGATGAGAGATCCTCATCTCTTAAGGTCTTACTACTTGTCATTAACCAACAACTTTAACCATGATAAACTGAAAGAGCCATGATGTCTGAAAAGTCTATTGAAATAGCTATGACGAAGTGTATAGTATGGTTTTATGACGGTAACTCCAGGACATTCTACTCCAGAGACCGATCTCATAAAAAAGCCAAACCCAATATGGCCCTTGGTATTCGGAGGTTAGAAAAAATGCTCTTGGAAACATTCAGTGGAAAGTGGGAAACCGCCATCATTTATGAGAACCAGGAAAACGGTCGAGAGCTCGCCAAGTATAAAAGAGGGGTCAGAGTTTAAACTGATTTGGTCTTGCGCAAACGTCATCTGAGTGGACTGGTTCTTGATTCACCATTTGAAAAGAGCATTATGAATATTGAAAATCATATAAAAAGCGGTTTTTTTGAGCGATTAGAGAAGTTTCTTTACTCCCGAAAATTCATATTTCTGGTGGTTATCGCTGGCACAATACCCATGATTATGCACTCACATGAGTTGTTCTATAAGATATCTCCGTTTGAAGGCAATGACTATGTCAAGAGGACCTACTCTCTTTTCTATGCCATCAGTTTCGATCTGACTATTCTAGTCTTTACAATTCATTACATCAAAAAGAAGCCGCAGCTCTATGCCTGCTTTGCTTTTGTGATCAACCTGTTGTATTTCAATCCTTTCGGTTTTGTTCCAGATCAATATGTGATAGGCTTCACCAAAGTATTTCTGGCTGGAGTTCTGGCGTTTACAGGCTATAGTTATGCCGAGCTATTTGTGGAAAAAGTAGCTGAAAACAGGAAATCAGCCAAGAAAAGGTCTGTTTACAAACCGGTAAACCATCAAGTAAACGGCAATAGTAAACAAGACGACTTTCAATGCAACGAATGTGGTAAGGGGTTTCACTCGGTAAAAGCATTGAATGGCCATATGAAGGTGCATTGATCCAATTCATGTTGATACAGAAGTCGGTTTATTTTTTTTCATTTTTTGGTACTATGAGTACTTATTTAATGCAGATAGTAAACTTATAAGGAGCTAAATTAAAATAAACTAGTTTTGGTTCGGTAAAATAAACGTGCAATTATTCGTTAATAAAAACTAATTATCGTACATTAGAAAAAACTAATTAACGTGCAATGGCTACTCCATCGGAAAAACTGGCAAGCTCACTCGAAGTACTTAAGGAATTGCAGAACAAAGGGAATGCTGCAATCAAGGGCAGTGAGTTAACCCAAACCCATCGAGAGAGGCTTATTGCCAATGGGTTCATTAAAAGTGTACTTAAAGGATGGTATATACCCACTAAGCCAGACGATAAAGAAGGTGACAGCACTTCATGGTATGCTTCATTCTGGGAGTTTTCCAAGGCATATTTGAACGACCGGTTTTCAGATAATTGGGTACTTTCACCTGAACAGTCCATCGCCATTCATAGTGGTAATTGGTCCATACCAAAACAACTTTTGGTAAAATCTCCCAAAGCCAACAACAATAACACTGACCTACTTTTTGGCACGTCAATATTCGACATAAAATCTAGACTACCTGATGATGCAGCAATAGAAACGATCAATGGCATTCGTATTCTTTCCTTGTCAAACGCACTAATCCAGTGTTCGCCAACCATGTTTACTCACTCACCGATAGATGCACGCACAGCACTTGCTCAGATCAGAGATGCCTCTCAGGTGCTGGATCCACTTCTAAGAGGAGGACATTCAGTAGTGGCCGGTCGGCTTTCAGGCGCATTTAGAAATATTGGCAACAATAGAATAGCCGATGACATAGTAAATACGATGCGTTCTGCCGGGTATGATATTAGGGAGCAAGATCCATTTGATCAACAAACGCCTTCCTCTTTCAATCTTCGTGAAAAATCACCTTATGTAAATCGGATAAGCATGATGTGGTCTGACATGCGTGAAATTGTAATTGAGAGCTTTCCTGAACCTCCCGGACTGCCTGATGACAAAGAGAAGTATATAAAAAGTGTGGAAGATATTTTTGTGGCTGATGCCTACAACTCATTATCCATAGAGGGATATATGGTTACTGAAGAACTCATCGAAAGGGTCAGAAGTGGAACCTGGAATCCAGAGCAGAACGAAGAAGATCTTAAGGAGAGAAATGCCATGGCAGCAAGAGGATATTGGCAGGCCTTTCAGCTAGTGAGGGAGTCCATCTCAAAAGTGCTGTCGGGTGAAAATGCTGGGCAGGTACTTGATGTAGATCATGGTGGATGGTACAGAGAATTGTTCGCACCAAGTGTAGCCGCAGGCATATTGAAACCTTCAGATTTAGCAGGATACAGAAACGGTCCTGTTTACATAAAAAACTCACAGCATGTCCCGTTGAACAGGGACGCTCTAAGGGATGCTATGCCTGCTTTTTTCGAACTCCTGGAAGAAGAGCCAGAAGCATCAGTCCGGACTTTG
>CAZQJU010000210.1:0-2946 GCA_964593185.1 uncultured Roseivirgaceae bacterium | reverse complement strand
TGAGTGAACCTCTGAAAGGAAGAAGCGTCAGTTCGTCAGATTCTTCTGAAGCGGGAGAGGTGAGCAGTTTTGTTCCATCAAAGTAGATAGATTGTCCATTCACCAGAACATTTGTAATCTTTGAAAAAGCACGGTAGGAGAGTGATACTGAATCAGGGTGAAAGATAGTAAGACCATTTACACCACCTACATGAATTTTATTGGTAGTTGGACTTTTAAAGATGGCCAACCTGTTGAAGGGATATCCCTGGACACCACTTCGTGAGTCAAAGTTTTGAAAGATCATCTGCTCCGGGTCGAGCTGAGATACCCCTCGATGAGTCGCGATCCATATTTTCCCATTCTGATCCTCAGCTAACGATAGAATGGTATTATCCAAAAGTCCGTCTTCCTTGAAAAAGCTCCTGAAGCCATCTATGGCTGGATCGTAGAGGTTTAATCCATGCTCAGTAGCGACCCATATTTGACCTTTACTGGATTCCAAAATATAGTACGCATAGCTATTACTTAAACTATTTGAGTTCTTAGACTCGTAATTGTATTGCGTGAACTTACCGTTTCTGTAAGTGATTACCCCACCTCTATTTGAGCAAAACCATAAGGTGCCATCTTTGGCCTCCAAAGAAGAGGAGAAGTTGTTCGTCGGAATGGAAAGGCTATCCTCTGGATCGTGCAGGTACCTAATCACTTTTTCGTTAGTAAGTTGGACCATCCCAGTTTCAATGTTTGCACTTATCCAAAAAGATCCGTCTCGTGCCTCCATGATATCGAAAATGAAGTAGTCTCGAAAATCAATGTTTTCCCAAACAGATTTATCAATCAAACGCTTACCATCAAACCTAAATAGTCCGATGCCTGTACCGCCACCGATCCATATGTCCCCATTTTTTGCGCATTGAAGCTCATAGGCAGGCTTGATTTTTTCAAACTCAGGGTAAATGTCTTCTAATGCGGTTATTTGCGCTCCTTCTTTTATGAAAACACCCTGATTCGTGGCGATCCAGGTACGACCATGTGTGTCCTCAGTGATGCTATTGATGAAGTTTGATGACTTATCTTGATTGTTTTCTGTAAAAGTTAGGTGTTCAAAGGAGGTTTGCTCGAAAATGGTGATCCCGCCGCCAAACGTTCCAATGATTAGTTTACCATCCGCATCTAATAATGAAGATTCCACAAAATCTGAGGAGATCGTGTTTTTGACATCCGGATCATGCCTAAAGGTCTTAAATTGATTGTTTTCAAATAGCGTGATGCCACCTCCCCAGGTGCCAATCCAAAATTTACTTCCGTCATTTTGAAGCGTAAGGACATTGTCGTTTTCCAAACTCCCATTAGCTACACTGTAGTGCTCGTACGTATTGTCTTTGAATCGGAAAACCCCATTGCCCCAGCTACCAATCCAGATAGCCCCATCAGACGCTTTTTCAATGATTCTAGCGTTAGGTGAATTGAAACTTCCTTCTTTGATAGGAACACGGTGAACCTTGCCATCTTCCATGTAGCAGAGACCACCTCCCCAGGTACCAATCCAAAGCCTCTTGGTTTCCTCATCATAAAATAGTACCGGAACAGTATTGTCGGAAATGGTATTGGGATCATCTGGGTCATGTAGCATCTGACTAAAAATGCCCTCTTTCAAGATGTTAATTCCATTATCCCAGCTGGCTGCATAAATAGTCCCGTCAGGCATAATGAGCACTTGCTCTATTACGTTACTGGAGATAGTATTTGCCTCCTCGCTTTTCTTGTAGGTCCTGAATGTTCCATTTTTCAGAACGGAAATACCACCACCATCGGTGCCTATCCATAAGGCCCCTTCGTCATCTTGCGCAATGGACCTGATATCCCCGTATGAAAGCGATTCTGAATCTCGAACCCTGTGCTCAAATGTGATGAAATTCTGACCATCAAATCTTTGCAAATGCGAACCAGTACCCAGCCAGAGGAATCCATCTTTGTCCTGATAGATGTCAAACACGTTGTTATGAGCCAAGCCAACGTCTATGTTTTTTGAGGTGAAAACATATTTTTGCCCGATGGACAGATCTGGTGCTACCCATAGAAAAAAAAGGCACCATCTCAGAATCTTCAGTTGTAGGCTTATGTTAATTCTTACCCCAGACACTAACCTTACTCGTTTGGTCTTTAGTGATTTCGCTTATTCAGTAAGTACTAAAATTAGTGAATGATAAAGTTCCGTAGTTCATTACTTATATAAATACGTGAATCACGTAATAACATGAACGTTTCAGGAAAGCAAAATCTAGATCTGGTAAACAAAGCAATAAATAGCTATCTAGAAAGTCTATTTAGTAGAATTCAGGCCTCGCTCGAAGTCTATTTTGAGCTCAAAGCACTTTTACTCTTGGATATTCCTTCCCTGAGGAATGCCTCATATTCTTGAATATCGGGAGTAACCCTACCGGAGTATTCAAGATTGCTTTTCCATCTGTAGCCCACAGGAGGGGCCAACCCACTCAATAACTTCAAGGGAGTAGATTGATAACTCCTCAGAATGACGGCACGGATGCATGAGGCTCGTGCAAACAGAGCGCTGGCCAGCAAGTGTTTGAACAGCCAACTCTTGATCGCTGAGAATCGCGTATATGAAATCGAGTTATACAATTCCCCGAATACGAGAATTACAGAACTGCATATTGGCTGGAAAACTTTTGCTTGGGGCTGACAATGCGCCAGAGCGGAAAGAGCGTTGGCAACTATTAATAGGCGCTTGGACTGGGCATGGGTGTGCGATGGAATCTTGCGCAGGCCGAGCGGCTATTTACACATAACATCAAATTATATAACAACATTCTGACCGTTGGAGACGCACCAATAAAAAATCAAACTTTAGGAGCACTACACTAACATACTCGCCGGCCTTGATGCCGGCTTAACATAATATGATTATGTTTAACGAGCGTAAACTCGTTACATAATGTCCTG
>CAZQJU010000209.1:0-3238 GCA_964593185.1 uncultured Roseivirgaceae bacterium | reverse complement strand
TATTCCTGAATTCAAATTATCAAGACTTGTTTTGATCCCTTCAAAGGGCTTCCCATTTCCTTGATTGTCATCTTCAACAAATCCATATTTGACCCCTCCAACTTCACTAGCTGCAAGAACGCGCTTAAAGTCAATCAGCCCTTCTCCAACCGATACAATGTCGTCTTTTTCAATGGTATAGTATGGCGTGTTATCAAGAGACATGTCCTTCAAATGCAGTAAAGGAAATCTCCCTGGATACTTGTTGAACATCGCCACAGGATCTTGTCCGGCCTTGGTTGCCCAAAAAAGATCCAATTCCATCGCTACAAGTTCAGGCTCCAGGTCTTTTAACAAAATATCGTAATAAGGAACAACACCGTCAAGGTCTGCGAATTCAAAGTTGTGATTGTGGTAGGCAAATTGAATTCCGACATTCTTCATCACCTCTCCTATGGAATTCCAATCCTCGCAAAACTGCTTGTACTTCTCAACATTTCGATCTTCTTCTTGAACCCAGGGATGCACGCAAAATTCCACTCCTAGCTCTGCGTGCGCATCCGCCATCTCTTGAGATTTACTCATTCCTTCACTTTTAGCTTCCACCACCGTATGACCGCTTACCGCGGTCAGGCCAAGTCCATCAAGCAACGATTTGAACTCGCTTGGGCTCTTACCATAAAACTTACCATCACTGTAGCTGGCTAATTCTAAGTTTTTATATCCCATCTCGGCCACTTTTTCAAGTGATCCTTCTAAATCTGCAGCAATAGCATCCCGGATTGTGTAAATCTGGATGCCTACCCCAATGGATGCCTTGCTAGCGACGGTCGTCTTGTTAGAGGCTGGCGAGCTGCAGTAGGGGAGCGCCATCAAGCCTAAAGCTGAGGCTGAAGATGTTTTGAGAAAATTTCTTCGGTTGTATTTCATCGTTTTCATAATAGGTTCTAAGAACCAAGTTAAGCAATGAATTTCTCTTGGTTGAACGAGAGGTGTATTTTATGCGATTGCACACAAAACCTAAACGCTTTCCAGGCGGTGGTTTTTCAACCCACAGTTGTGTCACTATCTTAGCTCAATGGATTTGAAGCTCTTTTTTGATCCCATCGATATTGACCTGGAAACGCCTGCATCGTCATTTCAGCACGCCATCTATGTGAATCGTCATAAAATGCCTGACTATGAAGGATTGGATGTTGCCTTGATTGGACTTAATGAATATCGTGGTGCTGTGCGCACGCCGGAAGGTAACGCTGCAAATGAAGTGCGAAAACAGCTCTATCAGCTAAAAAAAGGATTTGGTGACTACGGCATCATTGATCTCGGAAATTTTAGAAATGGCCCTACACTGGAGGACACGTATTTGCGACTAAAGGAGGTGTGTTCATTTCTGATGCAAAAAGAGATTGTCCCTGTCTTTTTCGGTGGGAGTCAAGACATGACCCTAGGTCAATACTTCGCCTACGAAGACTCCGAAAAGCTGATTTCATTGCTCTCTGTGGATAATAAAATCGACCTGGAAGGAGAGCTGGAAACAGACAACTTCATGTCAAGGGTATTTAAGCACAACCCCAACTACCTATTCAACTACTACCATCTTGGCTACCAAAGCTACTTGACCAGTCAAAAGGACCTTGAATTGATCGATACCCTTTCCTTTGAAGCCCATCGACTCGGAACACTGAAAGAAAACATCAAGGAGTTTGAACCCATCATTCGTGATGCTGATGCCATAACGTTTGACCTTTCTGCCCTGCAGAACAGCTATGTAGCCGGGGCTCCTGAAGCAAAGGTATATGGACTGACCGGTGAAGAGGCTTGTCAGCTAACCTGGTACGCCGGGCAAAACGAAAAACTCAGCTCCATTGGCATTTATAATTACATCGCCGACCTGGATGCGAAAAACAAGACAACGGCCTTCGTCATCGCTACCATGATATGGTACTTTGTTGAGGGCTTTTATCATCGAAAGGGAGACAAGAATTTCAAATCAAATGATTATTTGAGATTTGAAGTGCACTTGGGAGGAGAGCCAGATACCATTCGCTTCTACAAAAGCAAGATTTCAGAGCGATGGTGGATGGAAGTCCCAAGCTCTAAAGATGCAGGACTGTTCAACCGGAACAGAATGCTCCCCTGCAATTATTCAGACTATGAGCTTGCAACCAAGGGCGAGGTTCCGGACCGATGGCTCAATTACTTTTCAAAAGACTAATACCTTGGAGGAATGACAATCCATAGGATAATGTAAACCAAAAGACCGGGGAATGCTGCACTCAAGACGGAGAGTATTAAATACCCTATTCTGATCAAGGTGGGATCTAAACCGAAGTAATCTGCAAGACCTGCACATACTCCACCTAGCATTCGGTCATTCGACCGATACAATCTGCGAGCCATATTCATGATAATTTATTTTAAAGATGCTACTTTTTCCGCAATACGCTTTACCGCGGCCTCTCCAGTCTGTTGGATAACTTCCAGGCTGGCATTCTTATCAAGGATGGATTGATCTTGCTTTGGTAGCACAAAATTCTCAGCCGAATAAAACGATCTCGCATTAATGGTCAGCAGACACGCCAATATGATTCCTAATACAATTAGGAGCGTCCTGTTAATGCTTAAGTTAGTTCGGTTCGTCGGCATGCTTTCTTTTGTTGCAATCAGTGTGCCAAAGTTTTTAACTAATTATAAATCAAGTAATTACAAAAGGGATGCGTTAGAGTTTGTTCACAAATGAACATATCTAAACTACTTTAACGTACACTTGGAAATAAAACAATGAGCTAGAAGATTCCCCTTAGAAGTGCAGCAATGAATTGGATGGAAATTGTCGTTTTCTGGTATTAGACAGAGATGTAGTTAAATGCAACACCCAAAATATCTTCGTAATCTTCTCCAGCTTCTTTCATGTCGAAGTCGTCTTCTTCATAGTACCAATTAATGGTAATATTCGCACCTTGACGCTTATGACGTGCAAGCTGCTTAAGCAAATCGTAGATGCATTTTGAAGAACTGGTATTGAAGTACTCGAATTTAAAGTTGGCGGTAAGTGTATCATTTCCGTCAATGAAGGAGCGCTCAATTCTTTTCATAATGGGCGTGTAGAACTTCAACGATGATTCCGGTGAGGAGCGACCCTTAAAATCTAAGCGCTGCCTTGCAACATCAAACCGACAGGCCGGAGTGACTTTGGTTGGCTTTATTAAAAAGGATAACTCTTTCATGGCGGTCGGGGTGATAATTAATTAATATTACA
>CAZQJU010000208.1:0-3434 GCA_964593185.1 uncultured Roseivirgaceae bacterium | reverse complement strand
GACACCAACGGAGATGGTGTGATCACACCCGAAGATCGTGTGTTGCTAGGTCAGTATGACCCCATGTGGACATTTGGGGTCAACAATACCTTTCTGTACAAAGGATTTGACCTCAATTTTTTTATTCAGGGATCAATGGATAAAAAGAAAGAGAATTTTACCCGTGCGTATCTGGAAGATGTGGATGACATTGCAGAGGGTTTCAATAAATCTAAAGCCGTCCTCGATCGATGGACACCTGAAAATCCGAAAGGGACTGTGCCAGGCTCAGATAATATCCTGGGAGGTTTTGCAAACAATACACGATACATCGAAGATGCCTCCTTCGTGAGACTTAGGAATCTAACATTAGGATACACCTTTAAAAAGACGGGAGTCATTTCCAATCTACGTGTGTATGGGGATGCACAAAACCTAATTACCATCACACCTTTTGAAGGAAATGATCCGGAAACGGATGAATTTGTTCAGTATCCGAATGCCAAAACATATACCCTGGGAATAAGTGCAACATTTTAACATGAAGAAATGAAAAGTGAATTTGACAACAAGTCTAGATTTTGTGGATATATTTTACTGATTCTAACTACAGTGTTACCTGGATGTGATCTGGAGGAGGAAGTCTTCGTGGATGTGGCTTCCGCAAATTTTTTTCAAAATGACGAACAAGCCATTATTGGCGTAGATGCCGTATATGCGAAACTACGAGCGGATGGAACAGTTACTGGTGGATCAGGTCTGCAAGAAGGTTGGGGCATGTTTGGTTTTGGGGAGGCGACGATTTTTAACTACCAGCAAGTCCAGACGGATGAGCTTTTTGTACAGTGGGCTAATTTTAATGTTTTTAGCAATTTCACGTTAACACCTTCCAGCTATGGCAACTTTGGATCCATGTTCGGAGACCTTTTTGAAGGTATCTTCATTGCCAATAATGTACTGGCCAATGTTGTCGATAATGAAAAGTTAAGTCCCGAAATCAGAGATCGTGTCACAGGGGAGGCGCTTTTCGGCCGGGCACTTTTTTACAGCGCAGCCTTGAGTTTCTATGGCAATATTCCTAAAATCACCGACCCATTCAGTGATCCATTGCAGCTTCCAGAACAGGTACCGGCTTCGGAAATTGTGCAGCTAATCATTGAGGACCTTACGGAGGCGGCAAATTTGCTACCCGAGAATTATCCTGCTTCTGATTATGGTCGGTTCACCAAAGGTGCGGCGTTAGGACAGCTTGCAAGATTCCAACTCAATCAAAAAAACTGGAGTGAAGCAATCGCGAATGCACGGGAAGTGCTACAACTGGGCTATAGTCTTTCTCCAGTCTATAAAGACATCTTCAGTATTGATAATGAAAACAACCCGGAAATCATCTTAACCATACCCAGTATAGCACAATCAGGTGTTGGAAATACCATGATTGCGCATACAGCGCAGGCAGATTTTCTTATCGGCAGCTGGGGAGGACATCAAGCACGAAATTCGTTTTACGAATCCTTTGATGAGGCCGATCTAAGAAGAGCATTACTTATAAAGGACTACGAGACACCCGGTGGTGATCCAAGAACCGTAACGACCGGGGCAATGATCATAAAATACGAACCGGATCCGAACAGAGACGGGCCCTGGGCCGGAAACGATATTGTACTGCATCGGCTTTCAGAGATATACCTGACATTGGCAGAAGCACTGAATGAAGAAAATGGTCCCAATCAGGAATCGATTGACCTAATCAATGCGTTGCGAGACCGAGCTTTTGGCAGCGACCCAGCTAAACGGATTACGTTGGCTGATTTTCCTACCAGGGAAGCTCTTCGAGATCGAATTTTGCAAGAAAGAAGCTGGGAAACTTATGCAGAGAACTATCGCCGGGAAGATCTGATCCGTCACGGAAAGTACATTCAAAAAGCACGGGAAAGGGGCGTGGAAAATGCACAGGATTTCCATACCTTGTACCCTATTCCTCAGTTTGAGATTGACCGAAACCCGAAGCTACAACAGAATGACGGCTATTAGAAACACAATACTCGTAGCGATGCTACTTTGTAGCCTGGGTGTTCAATCCCAAGAGTTCTACTTGGGGGCGGATCTATCCTATGTGAATGAACTCAAGGATTGTGACGCTGTCTACAGAAATCGATCCGGAGAAGCTGTTGACCCGTACGAACTATTCAGCGAGGAAGGAGCCAACATCGTGAGGCTACGCTTATGGCACGATCCTAAATGGACCAATTACAGTAATCTTGAAGATATAAAAATCTCGATTGGAAAAGCGAAAGCCAATGGGATGCAGGTTCTGCTTGATTTTCATTATTCTGACTTTTGGGCGGATCCAGGCAGACAATGGCGACCGCAAGCTTGGGAGGGTATTGAGGATGATGAGCTACTTGGAGACTCGCTTTATCAGTACACCTACAACACACTTTTTACGCTGCATCAGGAAGGACTCCTACCGGAAATGGTGCAGATCGGCAATGAGACGAATGGGAACATTTTAATCCAAAGAGGCGAAACTGAGCTTAGTGGACAGTCACCTGATCTTTACCCAATCGACTGGGGACGGCAATCAATGCTTATGAATCATGGAATTCAGGCAGTACAAGACATTGAGTCACAATTTGATGTGGATATCAAAACAATGCTGCACGTAGCAAATCCAATAGATGCCCGTAGCTGGTTTGAGGATGCTAGCAGCAATGCTTTAGTTGATTATGATATTATTGGACTGTCCTATTATCCGCAATGGCACAAGCTGGGTGTTCGTGAGGTTGGGGAATACATCGCCGATTTCAAAACACGTTTTGGTAAAGATGTAATGATTGTCGAGACTGGTTACCCGTGGACAAGTAATAGTCTGGATCAAGCTAACAACGTCCTTAATTTCGACAGTAGATTGTTTACGTATTCAAACAACTTTTCGATCGATGTTCAGCGAGATTTCATGATTGAGTTATCGTGGATAGTCAAGGAAAATGGAGGTTTAGGGGTTATCTACTGGGAGCCTGCCTGGATTTCCTCCAGTTGCGCTACCTATTGGGCAACCGGTTCGCATTGGGAGAATGCGACACTATTCGACTTTGATGGACAACTTCATCGTGGGGCTGACTTTCTGTCCTATGACTATGATCAAATGCCTGACGCACTGCAGGATCAAACGGTCACATTTAAGGTGGACATGACATCTATTGAGACCTCAAATGGCGTTTACGTGACGGGGGATTTTACGGGAGAAACGAACTGGCAGTTCCTCCCAATGAATGAACTAGCGGATAATATTTTTTCGTATACCACAGAAATTCCGGGGAGATCACAAGGAGCCTACATTTTTTACAATGACGACGTTTGGTCAAATAGTTCTCGGGAAACAGTACCCAGTAATTGTGCAAGACTTTGGAATACACACAGAGAATACTGGGTGAAGGGAGAGCAAGCAGAGTTCT
>CAZQJU010000207.1:1571-3615 GCA_964593185.1 uncultured Roseivirgaceae bacterium | reverse complement strand
ACAGAACCTCAATTTGTAGAATAACTAACCTAGACGAGAAAAAAATTATGATACAGTGTAAAACTTCGAAAGAAATTGGCGGAATGGGTCACTCCATGAAGCGAAAAGAAGATGATCGTTTTGTGCATGGAAAGGGAAAGTATGTTGATGATGTCAAGCTTCCCGGGATGCTTTACATGGACATTGTCCGGAGTCCCTATGCCTACGCAAAAATTAAAAATATTGATGCATCGGAAGCTTTGGCGATGGAAGGTGTTCTTGCTGTGGTTACTGGTAAAGATCTAGAGCAGTACAACCTTCATTGGATGCCGACATTGATGTCGGATACCCAAATGGTACTTCCAACTGATACAGTAATGTACCAAGCTCAGGAAGTAGCAGCGGTTATTGCGACCGAAAAATACATCGCTCGGGATGCACGTGAAAAGGTGAAGGTAGAATATGAGGTCATGAAACCCGTAGTTGATCCGTACAAAGCGCTAGACGAAGATGCGCCACTATTACGGCCTGACAAGGAAGATCAGAAAGACAACCACATCTGGCATTGGGAAGTAGGACAGAAAGAAGAAACGGAGAAAATTTTCAATGAAGCTGACGTGGTAGTCAAGGAGCAGATGCACATACCCAGGATACATGTGGCTTCAATTGAGACCTGTGGTTGTGTGGTTGACTACAACAAAATTGATAACCATCTAACCGTTTATCTGACCACACAGGCTCCACACGCGATTAGAACGGTGATTGCTTTGGTGGCAGGACATGTGGGAATCACGGAAGAAAAAGTACGCGTTATTGCCAATGACATTGGTGGTGGATTTGGAGGTAAAGTGCCGGTTTATCCTGGTTACGTTGTGGCCATTGCGGCTTCATTCCTAATCGGCAAACCCGTAAAATGGATTGAAGATCGAAGCGAAAACCTGCAGGCGGATTCATTTGCCCGGGACTACCACATTACTGCTGAAATGGCAGGAACGAAAGATGGAAAAATCCTTGCGACGCGAATGAAGGTTCTCGCCGATCATGGCTATACAGATGCAGCGGCGAACCCATCTAAATTCCCAACGGGAATGTTTTCCATTGGAACTGGGTCTTATGACTATCCCAATGCATACATGGAAGCAGATGCGGTCTACACGAACAAACCTCCGGGAGGTGTTGCGTATCGTTGCTCATTCCGAGTAACAGAGGCAGTTCATGCCATTGAGCGGATTACCGATCGATATGCACATGAGATTGATGTAGATCCAGCCATCTTGCGATTTAAAAACTTCATCCAGAAAGGGCAATTCCCTTATCAGTCACCCACAGGCTGGGAATATGATTCCGGAGATTACGAAGCCGGACTAAAGCTGGCAATGAAGGCGGTTGACTATGACAACCTTCGTGTTGAGCAAGCTGAAAAGCGTAAAAAGGGAGAACTCATGGGTATCGGTATCTCGACATTCACTGAGATCGTAGGTGCAGGACCTTCCAAAGACTTCGACATCTTGGGAATCAAGATGTTTGACAGTGCTGAGATCAGAGTACATCCTACGGGGAAAGCGATCGCACGTTTTGGTACGAAGTCGCAAGGTCAGGGGCACGAGACAACCTATGCTCAAATCATTGCGGAAGAACTTGGAATTCCGGCCAAGGACATTCAAGTGGAGGAAGGTGACACGGATACCGCTCCATACGGACTCGGGACGTATGCCTCTCGATCCACTCCAACAGCTGGTGCAGCGGCAGCAATGGCGGCTCGGAAGCTGAGAGATAAAGCCAAGAAGATTGCGGCCTATTTGCTAGAGGTAAGCGAAGATGATTTGGAATGGGAGCCAGGTAAGTTCTTTGTGAAAGGAGCTCCTGAGAAAGCCAAGACAATCCAGGAGATTGTTTTTGCCTCTTATACCAACCACCCTCAAGGAATGGAGGCTGGATTTGAGGCCACACATTACTATGATCCTCCAAACCTAACGTTCCCGTCAGGAGCGTACATCTGCGTGGTGGACATTGATAATGAGACCTTCGAAATCAAAGTGCGAAAATTCGTAGCTATCGATGACGC
>CAZQJU010000207.1:0-1471 GCA_964593185.1 uncultured Roseivirgaceae bacterium | reverse complement strand
AGTGATCCGATGAGAATCTCTGGCTGCGTACCCGGCGCCACGATCACCGAAAAAGTAGATGAAACTAACTACAAAGGGGAAGTGACCATGAAGTTTGGTCCGATCAAAGCAAAATACGATGGATTGATTACAATTCAGGAAATGGATAATGATCACCACAAAATGGAGCTTGTTGGCAAAGGCTTGGATTCAAAAGGGAAAGGAAATGCGGAAATGACGATGAATGGCGAAGCAGTCTCAAATGGTGACAATACAGACATCGACTTCAAGATGGTGGTCAACATTCAAGGGACTATCGCCCAGTTTGGGTCAAGGCTAATCAACGATGTATCGGCTCAGTTAATGAACCAATTCGTGGATAATTTCAAAGCGCTGCTCAAAGGAGAAGAATTTAACAATGATTTGAAGGCAGGAAATATGATGGGCTCGGTGGTGAAAGGGATCTTCAAAAAGAAAGAGAAGCAGGAAGGTTGATGATTCCTGAAGTAAAGGAACTAATCGATCGATTTGATCAGCTAGGTTACGTTGTGGAGGAAGAACTCGCAACTGTTCTTCTTCTCATGCTTAACCTGCAGAAACCCATTTTACTGGAGGGTCCTCCCGGAGTGGGCAAAACAGAAGCTGCTAAGATCATTTCGGCTTACAAAGGCACAGAATTGATTCGTTTGCAATGCTATGAAGGACTAGATGTCAATAATGCAGTGTACGAGTGGAATTATCAGCGACAGCTTCTGTCGATCAAGATAGACGAGCAATCCGAACTTACGGCTTCGCAAAAAGAAGAACACATCTTTGGGAAAGAATTTCTACTCGAAAGACCTCTCCTCCAGGCGATTACTTCGGATCGTCAGACGGTACTACTAATCGACGAGATTGATCGGGCAGATGAGGAGTTCGAAGCATTTTTGCTTGAGTTGCTTTCCGATTTTCAAATTAGTATTCCGGAGATGGGGACCATCAAGGCAAAACATCGACCCATTGTCATTCTTACCTCTAACAGAACAAGAGAACTGAGTGATGCGCTGAAGCGAAGATGCTTGTATCATTGGGTTGACTTCCCATCCTTTGAGAAAGAGCATGCAATTGTTAAGAAGCACATCCAGCACATAGATGAAAATGTCTTGACACATCTGGTGACCTTCGTAGAACACCTTCGAAGTCAAAAACTCCAAAAAATACCCGGAATTGCAGAGACCATTGACTGGGCCAATGCATTGATCACCTTAAACACCAAGGCATTAAGCGCCGAGGTAATTGGGCAGACGCTAGGTTGTGTCCTGAAATCCAATGCAGACATTCAGCTTGTTAGAGCTAATCTGCACGAAATGCTGGAGGAAATTGCCAACTAGGTATGGGCGTCGTCCATTTTACGGATCATGATTCCATGAGTGAAGCCGTGATAGGTTTCAGTGAAACATGTCGCCAAAGTGGATTGACCGTAGGGCTTAGTCATACCCATGAAGCCATCGAA
>CAZQJU010000206.1:0-3662 GCA_964593185.1 uncultured Roseivirgaceae bacterium | reverse complement strand
AAGTTAGAAGAAAAGCTGGTAAAACTGCTGCTAAATAATATATCATGGCAATTTCAAAAACAGCAAGAAGACAAAGACTTAGACTGGGGATCAGAAGGAAGATTTCTGGTACTTCAGAAAGACCAAGAGTGTCTGTGTTCAAGAGTAATAAAGGAATTTATGCTCAGTTAATTGACGATGTAAACGGAAAAACGTTGGCATCAGCCTCAACGAAGGAGATTGGCAAATCAAACTTAAATGTTGAGATCGCTAAAGAAGTTGGAAAGAAGTTGGCAGAGAATGCAAAAAGTGCGGGAATTGAGACCGCAATATTTGATAGAGGAGGATATCCCTATCACGGCAGAGTAAAATCGCTAGCCGAAGGTGCACGTGAAGGTGGGTTGAAATTCTAGAATAAGAAAGTATGTCACAGAGCAATATAAAATCAGTTAAGGCAAGCGAAATAGATCTTCAGGAGCGAGTAGTTGCCATCAAAAGAGTAGCAAAGGTTGTAAAGGGTGGTAGAAGATTTAGCTTTTCAGCCATCGTCGTCGTGGGTGATGGAAATGGTGTTGTAGGTTACGGTCTTGGAAAAGCCAATGAGGTGACTGATGCTATCACCAAAGGAATTGATGACGCAAAAAAGAATTTGGTTAGAGTACCTGTGTTTAAGGGTACTGTGCCACATGAAGCAATCGGAAAGTTCGGAGGAGGTCATGTGTTGTTGAAGCCTGCTGCTGCCGGTACCGGTGTTATTGCAGGTGGTGCGATGCGTGCAGTGTTGGAGAGTGCTGGAGTTCATGACGTTCTTGCTAAGTCCAAGGGCTCATCAAACCCACACAACGTGGTGAAAGCAACATTCGATGCATTGAACAAAATGAGAGATCCATTTGCGGTTGCTCAACAACGAGGTGTATCACTTGATAAAGTTTTCAACGGATAGGAAAATGGGAAAAGTTTTAATTACACAGAGAAGAAGCACAATTAAGCGTCCTGAAAACCAAAAGCGAACAATCGCTGCACTTGGTTTGGGTAAAATAAACAGATCCGTTGAGAAAGAACTGACCCCTTCGGTTGAAGGCATGATCAAGACGGTTAATCATTTAGTAGAAGTTAAAGAAGTTAAGTAATGAGACTTGAATCGCTAAAGCCAGCAGAAGGCGCTACAAAAAACCGAAAAAGAGTAGGTCGAGGACAAGGTTCTGGAAGAGGAGGTACTTCTACAAGAGGTCACAAAGGAGCTCAATCCAGATCAGGATATTCCCGGAAAACTGGTTTTGAAGGTGGTCAAATGCCTCTTCAAAGAAGGGTTCCGAAGTTCGGATTTAAGAACAACAATAAAGTTGTGTCTAAACCGATCAACCTGGATGACCTGCAAAAATTAAGCGAAGATAAGAAACTCAAGGAGATCACTCCTGAGACGCTTCGAGCAAACGGTTTGGCAAGTAAGAAAGATGTGATCAAGGTATTGGGCAGAGGAGAAATTTCTGTGGCATTGAAGGTTACCGCCCATAAATTTTCTAAAACAGCACAAGAAGCAATCGAAAAAGCAGGAGGGTCAATTACAGTAGCTGAGTAATGAAGAAATTCATAGATACGATAAGGAACATTTTTTCAATTGAGGAACTAAGAACCAGAATCCTAAATACCATAGGATTTTTGGTCATATTTAGGATTGGAACCTTCGTGGTACTTCCTGGTATTGACCCGAGCAGATTGACCTCTGCATCTGGAATTTTTGGATTCCTTGATACGATCCTTGGAGGAGCATTCAGCAACGCTTCTGTATTTGCGTTGGGAATCATGCCCTACATCTCAGCATCCATTGTATTGCAGCTAATGACCGTTGCTGTTCCCTATTTCCAGAAACTTCAGAAAGAAGGGGACAGCGGGAGAAAGAAAATAAACCAACTGACACGAGTCCTGACGATTGGGATTTGTATGGCGCAGGGATTCAGTTATGTTTCAGCTGCAATTCCAGCAGAAGCAATCATTAGCAACACTTTTTTCTTCAAATTCACTTCTGTGGTCATCCTCACTTCCGGTACAATCTTCTGTATGTGGTTAGGTGAAAAGATCACTGACAAAGGAATTGGAAACGGTATTTCGATGTTGATCATGATCGGAATTATTTCTCGCTTCCCTGGAAGTTTGGCCTCAGAGGCCATCACAAGAGGGATGAGTGAATTGTTGCTATTCGTGCTTGAAATAGTTGCACTATTCTTCGTGGTGTTGGTTACGGTAGCGCTCGTGCAGGCTGTTCGAAGAGTTCCTGTTCAGTACGCAAAGCAAGTAGTAGGAAACAAAGTGTATGGAGGTCAAAGACAGTACATTCCGTTGAAGGTTAATGCTTCAGGAGTAATGCCGATCATCTTTGCACAATCAATCATGTTTTTGCCCGCGATGTTGGCTGGATTCTGGAGAGAGGATAGCGAAGTAGCAAACTACGTATTGACCACCTTTTCAGATCTGAAGACGTGGGAATATAATGTGACGTTTGCCATCATGATCATTGTGTTTACATTTTTCTACACAGCGATCACGATCAACCCTACACAGATAGCGGATGACATGAAGCGAAACGGGGGATTTGTTCCAGGTGTGAAGCCAGGAAAACAAACAGCAGATTTCCTTGATGATATCTTATCAAAGATTACGATGCCTGGAGCGATTTTCTTAGCGATCATCGCAATTCTTCCAGCATTCGCAATGATTGCAGGTGTTAACCAAGGATTTGCACAATTTTATGGTGGTACTTCATTGTTAATCATGGTTGGAGTGATACTTGATACACTCCAGCAGATTGAGAGTTATCTCCTTATGAGACACTATGAAGGTATGATGAAGTCAGGACGAGTTAAAGGAAGGACCCAAGCAGCATAATGGCAAAGCAAGCATCGATAGAGCAAGATGGAACCATTGTGGAGGCATTGTCAAATGCCATGTTTAGAGTGGAGTTGGAAAATGGCCATGAAGTTATTGCACATATCTCAGGTAAAATGAGAATGCATTACATCAAAATTTTGCCAGGTGATAAGGTTAAGTTGGAGATGTCTCCATACGATCTCACCAAAGGAAGAATCGTTTACAGATATAAATAATACAGTTCAATACTGAATTAACTAATTAAAAATGAAAGTAAAAGCATCCATAAAGAAACGAAGCGCTGATTGCAAAGTGATCAGACGCAAAGGGAAGCTTTATGTAATCAACAAGAAGAATCCAAAGTTTAAACAAAGGCAAGGATAATTATGGCTAGAGTTGCAGGAGTAGATATTCCCGATAATAAGCGAAGTGAAATCGCTTTAACGTACATCTTCGGTATAGGTAAAACATCCGCCGTAAAAATTCTTACGGAAGCGGGTGTGGACGTCAACAAGAAAGTTCAAGATTGGACGGACGATGAAGGCGGAAAAATCCGAAGCATCATTCGCGAGAACTACAAAGTAGAAGGAGTTCTGAAAGGGGAAGTTCAGCTAAGTATTAAACGACTTTTGGACATTGGATGCTATAGAGGACTGAGACATAGAAGAGGTCTGCCAGTGAGAGGTCAGCATACGAAAAACAATGCGCGAACTCGAAAAGGTAAGAGAAAGACAGTTGCTAACAAGAAGAAAGCTACTAAGTAATAAATAGATGGCACAGAAAAGAAAAGATAAAGCAAAGAAGAGAGTAGTAGCCGT
>CAZQJU010000205.1:0-3693 GCA_964593185.1 uncultured Roseivirgaceae bacterium | reverse complement strand
AACGTCAGAGCCTCAATTCTGACCCTCGACCAGATAAAAATTACTAATAAGGTCAATTCAATAAAGTCACTCGCCCAGATAGATAAATTCAATTTCTCCACCTACAATATGAAAGGCCTTCGACACAAAGCATAGCAGGGCAAACGAAATATATAACCAACCTCTTCTCATCACTTTCAAATAAACAATGAAACTATCAAAAACCAGTACCTACACTTCATAAGATACTAACTTTGTCGGCTCAATTTACATGGCAAGAAGAGCAAAAAACAAGTTTGTCAAACGAGGGGAGATCTTAGAGATTTCCATTTCAGACTATGCATTCGGAGGCAAAGGGATTGGGAAAATCAGCAATGAACATGGGGAGTTCGTGGTGTTTGTTCCCAACACGCTTCCTGGTCAAAGGGTAAAGGCCCAAATAAAAAAGGCGAGCAATTCCTTTGCAGAAGCAAAATTGTTGGATATTCTGGAATCTTCGAACGATGAGATTGATGTTCCGTATCAGGAAATTCCCGGTGCTCCGTACATAAAACTTCCCATTGACCAGCAACAGCGGTACAAAACACAGAGCACCTTTGAACTTTTTAGACGAATCGGTAAAGTCAATAACATTGAAGCACTTTTTGATGCGTTTATTAGTTCGCCAAGTACGTTCCATTATCGAAACAAAATGGAATATGCCTTTTCTGCCATTGGGTACGATCATGAACTCAAAACAGATGTAGACGAGTTTACACTTGGCTTCAAGAAAAGAGGAACCTGGTGGTGTGGTGATGACTTGAAGAAAGATTCAGGGCTGTTTGACGAAGAAGTGGAGAACAAGCTAAACCAAATTAAGGTGTATTGTGAAGGTACGGGGATGCCTCCCTGGCATGGGCCCAAAAGAACGGGATTTTTTCGATATCTCGTAGTACGTAAGTCCATCAAAACCAATCAGCTCCTTTTCAATCTGGTCACTACCTCCGATGGCTTGGGACAGTTTGATCTGGGTGCTTTTTCCAAGTTTCTAAAAAAACTCTTTGGCGATCGGATTGCCGGATTTTTACACACACTCAATGATGAAGCGGGGGATCGTACCATTGCTACCACGGGAAATGTACGGTTGGTTGATGGAGAAGATAAGCTCGTGGAAGAATTGCTTGGGCTGTCTTTTGAGATTAGTATGAAAAGCTTTTTCCAGACCAATCCCAAATCTGCGGAGAGGTTGTATCAAAAGGTGGTGGACTATGCTTTGGAGAAGAAGGAGGCGGTCGAGGGAAGTGTTGTCTTGGATTTGTTCTGCGGCACGGGCACGATTGGGCAAATCCTCGCTGCAAGAAGTGAAAATACCCAAATTGTAGGTGTCGATATTGTAGCTTCTGCCATTGAGGATGCTCGGGAAAATGCAAAACGAAACGGAATCGAAGGCGTAAAATTTTATGTTGCCGATGTGGGCAAATTTTTGAATGAACATCCGGAATATCAGGGTCAAATTCGTACCATTATCTTAGATCCAGCGAGAGCGGGCATTGCACCGAAGACATTGAAGAAGATCATCAATTTAGGTGCGGAGCGAATGGTTTACGTGTCTTGCAACCCGGCCACACAGGCAAGGGATATTGAACAGCTAAGTCAGGCAGGATACGACCTAAAGAAATTCAGCCTAGTGGACCAATTTCCGCATACAGCTCATGTGGAGAGTGTGGTTTTGTTGGAGATGAGACAGTAGCTTGAATAGATAAGAAGGGTTTATCTATTGCGACAGTTTTCAACGAATACGGGGAATGGAATTGACATAATTCCAATACATAAGCTTGAAAATTTTATTCCAATCTCATACCATGTTGTAACACCGGCTGTTTGGCTGCATCCAATTTGCTAAAGATCTTGAAATGCATAACCCATTAACACAGAAATATTCCGAAGAAGAAAACAAGGAGCTGGTTCGTAAGTCACTGAGTGGAGACCGCAAAGCACTTGATCAACTGGTTCGATTGCATCAGCCATTTATCTATAACGTAGCCTGGAAAATGTCCTGGGAACCAGATGATGCGCTTGATCTAACTCAGGAGGTTCTTATCAAAGTCATCACTAAGCTTTCTCAATTCAATTTTGAGAGTCAGTTTCGTACCTGGTTATATCGCATTGTGGTCAACGAGTTTCTGATGACCAAAAGACGTAAAGGAGAAAGTCAGTTCACTACTTTGGAAGATCATGGAAATCGGTTAGACGCAGTTCCGGATACGGATTTGACCATTGAAGAAGAAATGGAACTCAAAGAGCTCACACAAGAAGTGCAATTCAGGTGTCTTTCAGGTATGCTAATGTGTTTAACCAGAGAACAGCGGCTGATTTTTATCCTTGGGGATACATTTGGCATTGATCACAATATTGGCGCTGAGATATTCAATATTTCCAAAGAAAACTTCCGGGTAAAACTTCACCGTGCTCGTAAAGAACTGTGCAATTTCATGGATAACAAGTGTGGTTTGATTAATCCCGAAAATCCATGTAGATGTGCTAAGAAGAGCAAATATTTCCATAAAAAAGGCCTTCTTACCGAAGACAAGAAGACTTTCAATGTAGGTTACAAGGCTAAAATGCTCGATTTTGCTTCTGAGAACTACAAAGCCTCCACGGAAGCTGTGTATCAAAAGCACACAGATTTTTTTCGAAATCATCCGGCGAAAGATCAATTTGATGCAGATACTGTAATCGAAGAGATTCTTAATGATGAAAACCTTATGCACTATTTTCAATAGAATGTAAGAACCACAAGTTTTCATTTAAATAAGTATTCGAAGCCGTACCTGTCCACATGTACGGTTTTTTTATGCGGTGTTTGTAACACCCAATATGCTGCTGCATCCAACCTGTATAACAAATCAAATTTTGCACTTCAAATGAAAGAAACACTAAGAGGATTTAAGATGGATGAAGTTGAAAATGAACCGGCGGAAGTCCAAGAAGTATTTAACTGGTATAGGGAGAATTTCGGTTTTATACCCAATCTGTTGAAGGCACTGAGTGCTGCTCCAGCAGCTTTGAGAGCCTATTGGCTTACGCAATTAGAATTATCTAAACACGGGTTGCTAACTCCAGCTGAGCACAACATCATACAGATGTCAATTGCGGTGGAAAACCGATGCAAATATTGCACATCAGGTCATCAAATGGCAGGGGAGCAGTTCTTTGGATCGGAACAAGAAGACCTTGAAGCGATCAGGCATGAAGGAGGTATTCCGTCCCCAAAATTTGAGGCACTCAGGTCATTCGCGCTGGAAGTATATCGAAACAAAGGTCGTGTTGCAGATCAGGTGTTAGAAGACTTCCTAAAGGAGGGCTATACAAAGGCACAGGCAATTGAGGTGATTACAAATATTGGGGTAAAGGTCATGTCAAACCTGACTAACCAACTGACAATGGTTGAAGCAGACGCGCCATTCGCTCCTATTGCTGAAGGACTATTCGAACAAGTACACTAATTAAAACGAAAAATCAAACTTTAATAACGATAGAAAAATGAAAATCAGAAATTCAATTGTATTGTTAGCCATCCTGTTATCCAGGATAACTGTTGGCTCCGCCTTTGCGCAAAAAATGGAACCAAAGAAGACCTACACCAAAATCATAAGCATATCTGCAGATGATGCCTGGATGGAGCTGAGGAAGCTGGATCAGGTGGATAAGTACTCTTCTACCATCGCTAGAGTA
>CAZQJU010000204.1:0-3706 GCA_964593185.1 uncultured Roseivirgaceae bacterium | reverse complement strand
GAAATCTTTTTAAGATCCGAATCAATTCTTCCAACCAGTTCCTGATTCAAAACGAAGTGTGTGGCGATCTTCAGGGACTGATACAAGAAATCAAATCCTTTGTCTTAAACGACGGAGCAAATCCTGCCTGGTCCGTGACGCCAAAAGATGCCATTATCTCTGTAAAGACGCAACGAGGTACGAGCTATGAGCATTTCATCAACGTTCTGGATGTAGTCAAGGAAGCCTATTATCAAATGTACGGCGAACGCGTGGGCCTCACATCGGATGCTTTTCGGAAGCTAGATCGAGATGACCCGCGGCAATACGCGCTTTACGAAAAGGCTCGACTCGATCTTCCCATGAATATATCCATTGCAGAACCTGATAAACTAAACTGATCATGAAAATCCAAAAGAACCTAACCAGTAATGCTGAGATATCAACGGCATCAATGCCAGACATCGTCTTCCTGTTGCTCTTCTTCTTTTTGGTTTCGGCCACCATAAAACCGCAGGAAGATCAGCTAAAGATTCGCCAGCCAAAGGCACATGCACTTACCCAAGTAGAAAAGAAGTTTCTGATTCGGGAGCTGCACATTGGGTTCCCGAAAAATGAAACATTGGGAAAATCCCCAAGAATTTCCGATGGGGAGGTGATCATGGAATTAAGCCAAATAGGGAATTGGGTGGCTCAGCAGAAGAGCGAACTAGGTGAGGCATACGAGGACCAAATGATTGTCCTGATCAAAGCCCATAAAGAAGTGGACATGGGACTGATTGGTGATGTACAGCAAGAACTAAGGAAGTACAACGCTCGAAAGGTCCTATTCCGAACGCTAGAAATCTAACAAAAACACTAAATCAAATTATCAACAATTAAATACAAAAACATGGAAGAGAAAAAGTATGAAAAGTATGACTTAGAACGCAGGAGACCCGTTTTCTTTAGCATTGGGATGATCATCTCCATATCACTTGCCTTAGTAGCATTTGAATGGAAAACGCCCATCGATCCGGTTGTCGAGTACGTTTTGGCGCAAGACGATGATGAAATAGTCTACATCCCGCCGACTACCCTGCAGCCACCACCTCCACCTCCTCCTAAGGCCATAGAAATCGTAGAGGTCAAAGATGGGGAACTGGTGGAAGAGGAGATACCTGAATTGGATATTGATGTTTTGGAAGATGAGCCCATTGAAGAGTTTATTCCGATTGAGGAACCGGAGGAGGTGGTGGAGTCCATCTTCATCTTTGCGGAAGAAATGCCTTCCTTCCCGGGAGGAGACATTGCATTACTGGAGTACATCGCTCGTCACATTAAGTATCCGAAACAGGCACAGCGCATGGGTGTGGAAGGGAAAGTCCACTTGAGATTTGTGATCAATGAGCAAGGCAGTGTATCCAACATTGAAGTAATGCGCGGGATAGGGGCTGGTTGTGATGAAGAAGCAGTGCGTGTACTTGCTTCACTTCCGAAGTTCAATCCAGGCAAACAGCGAGGAAATCCGGTGAAGGTACAGATGCAGGTACCCATCAATTTCAGGTTGAATTGATTGCAACTCTTGGTTGCTGAAAGTGATCACTGAACAATTTCTACACGCTGTGACAGCTGATTGCCCTGGTCGTCCATCAAAGTGAGCAGATACTTTCCTGTCGCAGCATGCAGTCCGATCTGGTGTTCATTTTCAGTACTACCAAGAAAGACATCGTCCAAATGCCAGTAGATCTTTGCACTTTTTTCAGTATGCGCGGCTTCAAAGACTACCTGACCTGGCTTTCCATCCTGTTCTAACGGGATGGATACTTTGGACAGTCGACTTGGGTAAATCAATTGTATTAGGTTTTCCTGACTAGTACATTCATCAAGATAAGGAGGGAGATCTCTGTAGGAGGGGTTGTATTTTTTGTAGTACCGGCTTTGCACCGGAGGTAGCACAAACCAGGAGGTTCTAACCATATGGTCTACCTGATAGCAACTGCTGTTCACCCTGTACTCCTCCGTTTGATCCAGGTGAATGGTTTGGTGGTAGTTACACTCCTTTGCATTATGAAGGTAATCCGGCAAGTTGATCGTTTGGTGATTCAGACAGTTACTTCCAAGCAGCATGCCACTTTCCGAACAGACCTGAACAGGCATTCCAAATTGTTCAGTCAGCGCGTTGGATTCGATCAAATCAAACAACTTGAACATCAGCGGTGCCGCCGAAACGATGCCGGTGAGGCCGGGTCTGCCTTCTCCGTCGGCATTTCCAACCCATACGGCTACCAGGTAGTTGCGATCAAACCCCAGTGCCCAGGCGTCACGAAAACCAAAACTTGTACCGGTCTTCCACGATATCTCCTTTGAGGACTCGTACCTTTTCCAACCGGTCAGTTCTTCTGGCCTCTTTAGGGATTTCATGGCTTCGACCATAAAATTGATGGACTCCACTCGGAGATGACCGTCCGCTACTAACGGTTCCTGCGATGCTTTGGTAGAGGTGAGATAGGTGTTCTTGCGGTAGTCCGAGGCTGCATAGCCTTTACGTATCGGTCTGCCAGGATATGCTTTTAATGATCGGATCATGCTGGCATAGACGGATGAAATTTCCCAGAGTGAGGTTTCACCTCCACCCAGGATCACCGATAATCCATAGTGGTTGGCAGGCTTGTTCAGTGAGGCAAAGCCAATGTCATTCAATTTATCTTTAAATTTTTCGATCCCATACTCCCTCAGCAAATGAACGAAAGGCACGTTCAGGCTCGCTGATAGCGCCTCGTTTGCCGGGACAGCTCCCTTGAATTTCTTGTCAAAGTTTTTGGGAATAAATCCGTTGTAATACACCGGTATATCTGGCAGTAGTTGTTGCGGTAAAATGAGTTGTTCATCAAGTGATGCAGCATACAAAATCGGTTTCAGTAAGCTACCGGGACTACGTTGACTGGTGATAATATCCACGTGCTGACCATGAGCACCTTCATTCGCAGAATTACCCACATACGCCAGCGTTTTTCCTGAGCTGATGTCAATGATCAGAGCCGCCGCGTTATGAATTTCGTTTTTGGCCTGCTTACGGCTGTAGTCTTCCAGGATCTTTGTGGATCGGATTTGCAGCCGATGGTCGAGCGACGTCACTACGTTTTGGCCCGAAAGACCTTCTTTTTGCACCCTATGTAACAGGTGGTAAGCAAGATTGGGCAATTGCGTTAAGGCTTTCGGTAGGGGTTCAGCAAGCGAAAGTTTGAGAGCTTCATCCGTAATCACCTCTTCATCGTTGAGTTTCTTTAGCAGGCGGTTTCGCTTCTCGAGTAGCGTGGCTTCGTTTCTTCCGGGGAAAATACTTCCGGGATGATTTGGAAGTACTGCCAGCATGGCCGCTTCAGCCCAGGACAATTGATCGATACCGCGTCCAAAGTATCGAAAAGATGCCGCGTTGATCCCCACAATGTTTCCGCCATAAGGCGCATTGTTCAGATAGTGTAAAAGGATTTCTTCTTTGCTATAAAGAAGTTCTAGTTTGAGGGTGTAACCAAGCTCTTTGAATTTTTGCCAATAGGTGCGCTCTTGGTTTCCAAGTGCCATGCGCACAGTCTGCATGGAGAGGGTACTCGCTCCACTGACAATACGATTCTCCGCCAAATTCTGATAGATGGCCCGAACGATGGAGACAGGATTGATGCCCGGGTGATAGTAGAAGTACTGATCCTCAGCATAGCGAACCGCCTGCGCCAGCTTAGGTGGAATG
>CAZQJU010000203.1:0-3772 GCA_964593185.1 uncultured Roseivirgaceae bacterium | reverse complement strand
AACCCAGGACCCACGCCTTAAAAGGGCGTTGCTCTACCAGCTGAGCTAGCCAGTCTCCGAAAAATCTTTTAATAACCCTCGGCGTATTCGAATGAAGTATTTCATCACGAATAAACTCCTTTGATTAAAAAAAGAAAGGCATTTCAGAGTCCGTTCTCTAAATTGCGGATGCAAAAATAGGCATCTTCATGAATATTACCATGGTATTATGAGAATAAAGTCGACAGTGTTCGGAATTCTTTTTTCCATCTTTTTTCTTTCCAGCTCAGCGGCAGATAAGCCGCTTTTGAATGAAGCAGATTCGCTTTTTAAGTCGCAGAAGTATACACAAGCGTTTGCGATGTATCAAACTATTTTGGATCAAGGAGATGTATCTCAGGCGATGTTACTGAAGATGGCGTTTATTCAAGACGCAAGCGGAAACTATGCAGACGCACTTTACTATCTGGACCGCTACTATTTGGCTTCAGCAGATCGACTGGCAGTCGGGAAGATAGAGGAAATTGCCACAGAACATGAGCTGAAGGGATACCAATACAATGACACTCATTACTTCCTGGCATTGTTTAAGCGATACAAACTACAAGCACTTTTAGTGCTGATAGCTTTCTCAACGCTATTGTTAGTTTACATTTTAAGAAAGTCTCAGAAAGGCGAAAAGCCTTATGCAGCAGCTGTTCTTCAGGTATTAACAGTCTCACTGCTACTCTTGACAATTAATTTTAAGGCTACCCCAAATGGCATCATCACCAGCGATGCTACATTACTCCGATCGGGCCCCAGCGCGGGTGCGGAACCGGTGGACGTACTCTTGAAAGGGCACAAAGTCATCGTTCTGGATCGGGAGACAGTCTGGACAAAAATCCTTTGGAATGGAGAGCAGGTTTTTGTAAGAAATAACAGATTGAAGCTTATTTAAGCGGATTATCAGGCTCCTTCTTCATTCGGTCGTAGATTTTGCGATCCACCCAGCCAGGGACAAATTTGTTGAAGAAAATGGCGAGTTTGCCGTCTCGGGTCAACACCAAATCTCGCTTCTTTTTAAGCGCTGCAGCAAACGTTCTGCTGGCGACTTCTTCTGCGCTCATCATGTTTCGCTCATTCCGGGGAGATTCCCCTTGTACATCCCCATGGGCTGTGAGTGCTGAGTTTCGGATGTTGGAGCTCGTAAATCCCGGGCACACCACCAGCACATGTACCCCTCTGGTCATCAACTCCATTCGCAAGGTTTCGTAAAACCCCTGGATCGCAAACTTCGAAGCGGTGTACGCAGATCTTGCGGGTGTGGATCTGCGACCGTTGATTGAGGAGATAGCAATGATGGTTCCTTTGGTCTCTAAAAGAAATGGAATTGCAAACTTGGTTGCATAGATGGCTCCATAAAAGTTGATGTCCATGAGTTTCTTAAACACCTCCAATTTGGTGTCTTCAAAAAGTGCTCTCATCGAGATTCCCGCATTGCAGATTAAGACGTCAATTCTGCCAAACTCCTTGATGGTGCTGGTTACCATCTCTTCGTTGTCTTCGGGTTTGGCTGCGTCCAGATACAAGGCAAGGTGAGGGCGATCCTGCAGCGCGTCTACAACTTCGTCCATGCGGTCTTTGTTGCGACCTGTAAAAGCCACTGCGTAGCCTTCTGCCGCATACTTAAGCACCAAGGATTTTCCAATGCCTGACGAACCACCTGTAATAATTGCTACTTTCTGCATACTAAATGCTCATGTACGTTTTTCGGAATGCCAAGTTTAATGAATTGACTTCTTTGAAAAAATTTATCGCAAATGCAACCTTCGGCATAGTTAATGCATTAAGTGAAAAGTTGTATGAGCCAACCAACATGAGATTAACAACTTCTATTCTATTTACATTCATTTCTTCCTTGATATTTAGTCAATCAGGTATTCGTGGGATAACAAAAAGTACAACGGGAGAAATACTGTCCTTTGCGACTGTCTACATCAAAGGCACCACCATCGGAACCACCTCTAATTCGGCCGGCGAATTTTTCCTTAAGACACCACCAGGACAGCACATTATTGTCGCTCAGTATGTTGGATACCGCGTCTTGGAAAAGCAGGTCACTATTCCCCAAGGCAAGGTGGTAAGCCAAAATTTTGTGCTATCCGAACAGGCCCTTCAACTGCAAACCGTGGTAGTTACCTCTGGCAATGAAGATCCAGCTTATCGAGTGATCAGGGAAGCACAGAAGAAAAGGAAATTTTATCAAGACGAGGTGAACGCCTTTAAAACCGACGCATACCTGAAAGGACTGTTTCGATTGGACGAACGACCGGACAAGATCCTGGGACAGAAGCTCACCATAGATACGGGAATCGTGTACTTGTCGGAGTCCGTTTCGGAATTCTCCTTTGAACGACCAGACAAAGTTTCAGAGCGAATGATCAGTTCCAAAGTGAGTGGAAATGAACAAGGCTTCAGCTTCAATCAGGCATCCGATTTCAATATCAATGCTTATGATAAAATGATAGATCTGGACATGGAGCGAATGTATATCTCTCCCATTTCCAGCCAAGCATTCCTCACCTATGACTTTGAGTGGTTAGGTTATTTTGAGGAAAATGGCAAACTCATCAATAAGATCAAGGTCATTCCAAAGCGGGCGACGGATCCTGCTTTTGAAGGTGTTGTTTACATTGTGGAAGACGAATGGAGATTCCATACCATTGATCTGCTGGTGACAAAAGCCAGAGGTTTGGAATTTATTGACTCCTTAAAGATTAATCAGGTCTTTGCTCCCTCAGAGCACGATATTTGGATGCCCTTATCCCAAAAGTACTCGTTCAAATTTGGCGTGTTTGGCATCAATGGGAGTGGCTATTACATCGGGGTATATTCCAATTATGAAGTGGAGCCCAACTACGAGTTGTACAAAGAGTATGGTTTGTATGATTCGAAGTTTGGTAGTCAAACTGACAAAGATCTTTTTGAAAAGCAAGACTTTACCGCCGAGGTATTGTTCGTTGAGGAGGAATCAAATGAGCGCGATACTTCATACTGGAAGAAGATACGACCCATCCCTCTGACGGCAATTGAGACAGAGGATTATCGGGTAAAAGATAGCATTCGAGTGGTTAAGGAGAGTGTGCCGTACAAAGATTCGGTCGACAGAGAGCGAAGCAAACTAAACATCACGAATGTATTCCTCACGGGTTATACGCACTACAACAGTGTGGATGAAGTTTATTGGACCACACCAGCCATTATCAATACACTACAGTACAATACCGTCGAGGGATTCGTCCCTGAGCTACAACCCACTTTTTTTATTCAGGAAGACGAACGCACCAAATACTGGGTAAGGCCTTCTTTAAGATATGGGTTCTCCAATGAACGATTTAATGCAAAGCTTGAGGGCAGCTATCGATTACTGGACAATAAGTTCACGAGATTTTACCTTGGCGGTGGAAGGTACGTAGCGCAATTTGACGAGAATGAGTCCATTACCCCATTCATAAATTCGTATGTGTCGTTGGTGAGCGGCGAGAACTATATGAAGATCTTTGAGAAATCCTTTGGGTATGCTCGGTTTCAGCAGGAACTCAAAAATGGGGTTTTGTTTACGGGTGGACTGGAATATGCGTCAAGGGATACACTTTCCAATACGACAACTTTTACCTGGGCCAGGGATGCAGAGGTGAACTTCACCTCCAATGTTCCAGTTAACGAAGAGCTCTCAACCCGTGGAGAAGGAAATTCGACCGCCGCGTTTGATCGTCATCAGGCACTGATTGCCACTGCACAGTTTCGAATT
>CAZQJU010000202.1:0-3774 GCA_964593185.1 uncultured Roseivirgaceae bacterium | reverse complement strand
ACACGAGACCGCAAATATTTTCATCTAATCGCAGAACTACAATAACACAGGCACCTTTTATGATCACGATCATCAGTGGCACAAATAGAAAAAAAGCAAACAGCTACAAAGTCGCAACGCAATACAAAGCTATTCTCAAGTCAAAAGGTAGCGATGCTCAGATCATCGATCTTGAGGAGCTGCCTGCAGACTTTTTAACGACTGCCTTCTATGAAAATGTCGGAAAAAATAGCCGTTTTCAATCCATGATCGAATCGGTCAGCCAAGCAGAAAAATTGGTCTTCATCGTACCGGAATACAACGGATCATTTCCGGGAATACTTAAAATGTTTATCGATGCAATGGCATTTCCTAGCCCCTTAAAGGGAAAAAAATGTGCCCTGGTTGGTCTTTCTTCCGGCGTGCAGGGTAGTGCATTAGCCATGAGTCACCTTACCGATATTTTCAATTACCTTGGCATGCATGTGTTAGCGCAAAAGCCGAAGTTATCGGGGATTCATGAGCGCATGAGCAATGGAGCCGTAACAGATGAATTAGGTGTACAGTTGCTTACTGAACAAGCCGAGGCTTTACTAAATTTTTAGCATGCTCGAGAATCTTATCAAACTACTGGAATACTACAAGTCACTTGGGGAAAAGACGTTTGCCCAACTGGATGACGAGGAAATTCATCTTGAGCCGGCAGACGACGCCAATAGCATCGCCATTATTGTCAAGCACTTATGGGGCAATATGACGTCAAGATGGACCAACTTTCTGACGGAAGATGGTGAAAAAGAATGGCGAGATCGGGACACAGAGTTTGAATCAACCATAAAATCACGGCAAGAATTTGACGAGAAATGGGAAGAGGGCTGGAGTACGTTCCTCGGGACCCTAAAATCCCTGAAAGAGGAAGACTTATCCCGCATCGTCTATATTCGAAACGAAGGTCATACGGTACTTGATGCCATTCATCGACAGTTGGCACACTATGCCTCACATATCGGCCAAATCATTTACTTAGGAAAGATCATCAAAGGCAGTGCATGGCAAAGCTTATCCATTCCAAAAGGTCAATCAGCTGCCTACAACCAGGAGAAATTTTCTCAGGGAAAAAAAGATCAGTTTTTTACGGACAAAGCTTGAGGATACAACTTCAGGATCCCATCCATGCATCTTTCGCCGTCCATGGCTGCAGAAACGATTCCGCCGGCATACCCTGCACCTTCTCCACACGGAAAAAGCCTTTTGATTTCGTCATGCTCACAGGTTTCCCTGGAGCGTGGAATCCGAACTGGGGAAGATGTTCTACTTTCGACACCTATGATCTGCGCCTCATTGGAAAGATAGCCACGCATCTTCCTTCCAAAATACTGAAACCCCTGCCGCAGGCGTTTTCCGATAAAATCCGGCAAAACCTCCATCATATCTACAGCATCTAAGCCGGGTTGATACGATGTATCTAGTAAGGTCGATGACAGCTTTCCATCAACAAAGTCTTGCATACGCTGCGCCGGAGCGCATTGCGTTTTACCCCCCAATTCCCATGCATTTTTCTCGACTGCAGCTTGAAACTCCATTGCCGCCAGCACTCCATGTTTATGAAACGCAGGAATATCTTCCAATTCCACTGCTACCACGATTCCCGAGTTCGCGTACTTGCTATCTCTTCGGGAAGGACTCATCCCGTTTACGACTAGTTCACCCGGATTCGTTGCCGCTGGAACGACGAAGCCTCCAGGGCACATGCAAAAAGAAAATACACCACGCTCCTCACCTTTGATTTGCGTCTGAGCAACCAGTGAATATGCCGATGCAGGCAGATAGTCGCCCCGATCAGAGCACTTGTACTGAATCTGATCAATCTGTTGTTGAGCATGCTCTATTCTCACCCCCAAAGCAAAGGGCTTAGCTTCGATTTTCACTCCCCTATTCTTACATAAATGAAAGATATCTCGCGCTGAGTGTCCGGTGGCCAGAAGAACAGCCACGCCTTTGAAATCCCTATCCACCGTTGAAACACCTTTCATTTCGCCGTCTTCGATAATAAAGTCTGTCACCTTGGACCCGAAATGTATCTCCCCGCCCGCTTCTTCAATGGTTTCCCTTAAAGCAGTCACCAACTTGGGAAGTTTGTTGGTGCCGATATGGGGATGTGCTTCAAATAAGATATCTGGGTTTGCACCATGTGCGACCAGAATTTCAAAAATCCGCCGAACACTTCCCCTTTTCTTGGAACGTGTGTAGAGCTTCCCATCCGAATAGGTGCCTGCTCCCCCTTCACCAAAGCAATAATTGCTGTCAGGGTTTACAATGTGCTGTTTGTTGATGGCCGCAAGATCCCTTCTTCGAGCTCTGACATCCTTGCCTCGATCCAGAATGATAGGTTTTAGTCCTCCTTCTATCGCCTTGATGGCAGCAAAAAGTCCGGCAGGTCCTGCGCCGACAATGATTACCGGGGACGCATTGTGTACGTTGTGTTCTTTCCGGAAATACTCCACATAGGTGACTTCTGCTGGACGATCCAGGATTTCTACTTGAAGATTCACCTTTATTGTGCGCTGGCGCGCATCCACAGACCTCCGAAGAATTGCTACATGTTGCTCAGCAGAACACTTGCCTATTTCCGTGAGATAGCTTTGTAGTCGTTCTGAATCGAATCCGATCTCGGGGGGTACAACCAAGTCAAGAATAGGCATTTGCAAATGTAGCCTTAAGCATATTAGACTTACATTATATGTATCTTTAATTCATGAATATCAATGATCAACTGAATCGTGTTCAAGAGTACTTTTCCCCCAAGGTGATTGGTGAAGTAAATGACGTGTATGTCAAGGTCGCCAAAATATTGGGTGAAGACATCCCCTGGCACAATCACAAGGAGGAAGATGAGGCGTTCTTTATTTTGGAGGGAGCACTTTTATTTGAAGAAGAGAATCGGGAGCCCTTCACCATGCAGCAAGGTGACTTTCATGTCGTCAAGAAAGGCATCAATCATCGGGTTTCGTCAGTGGAGGAATGTCATATCATGCTGATAGAAAATAAAACCACAGCACATACAGGAGAAGTTGCCTCCCACGTGACGAAGAGTATTGATGAACAGTTGAGTTGACTCTTCTCTTTTCAATTTCGTTTTTAAGAGGCTCATACAGCATGATCTAGTATGATTTCGAAATAAATTTTCCTTTCTTGTAAGAAATCTCCGCCGACTCGGACTAGTGGAGTAATGATTCAGGAAATGAAGGAACGTAAACAACGTGAAATCTTTGATGAATGGCTGAATGATTACAAGGCTTTGCTTTTTAAGATTATTCGGGCCTATGCTAAGCATCAGGAAAACCAGGAAGATCTATTTCAGGACATTTGTCTACAGATCTATCGGTCTATCCCCAACTTCAAAGGAAAATCTGCCATTTCCACCTGGATTTATCGCATTGCTTTAAATACTGCGCTCAAATGGAGCGCAAAAGAAAAAAAGCACATGGAGGGCCATCAGGAAATCGAAAAAGTCGAACATGTTCTGGAAATGAATGACCATGCCGAAGACGATCGATTAGCTTGGCTTTATCAGGAAATTCATCAGCTCAATGAGATTGATCGATCGCTAACCATCCTATTGATGGAAGGGTACAGCTACAAAGAAATGGCCAGCATGGTAGGTATTTCAGAAAGCAACATTGGCGTGAAAATCCACCGAATCAAAAAACATTTAATATCCACCTCTAAACGATATGACAATGGAAATTGAGGAACTACAAAAAATCTGGAACGAACAAAAAGGAGAAACTATGT
>CAZQJU010000201.1:0-3839 GCA_964593185.1 uncultured Roseivirgaceae bacterium | reverse complement strand
TCATATATTGTATTTATGGTTATGAAAGGCCACCCCTAGGGGTGGCTTTTTTGTTGCCATTCAAAAGTGCAAGGAACACAACTACATATCCTGCACAGAGGTTTTTCACACCTTGTGGCCATTGTAGTTGTGGCCATTGTATTCGATCACCTGTAATTCTAACTTTTCTATACTCCTGTCTGTCTGCTGAGGGTAGCTCTAGATCTGAGATGTCTATTCAAGGGCAATGTGTGTGGTAAACTCTTTCCCTTATAACTTTGAACTGAGTTCCTCCAAGTCCGCTACAGAAAAGTTCTCTTGGTTAAAAATCCGTGCGTAATACAGCTTTTTCAGTTCGGTATGATAGGCATGCACTTCTTCTACAAACTCCATATGACTTGAGCGGTCTGTGTTAGATAGCGACGACAACTGCTCATGCACCATCGCTGCGGGTGCAAGCCATGCCCATCGCTCCAACAAAGCGTTGCGCTTTGCAACCTGTTGCTCGAAGTCAGCTTTGATGGCATTCGCCTCTTCATCAATTAACGTAAAACCCGCATAATACCACTTGTTGAAATCCGTGGTATCCTCCGAAAACATTGGATGATTTGGGTAAAACTTGTCAAGAACAAATGACCTGGGTTCTTCCCACATCCGATCATTGAGTTCACGAACCTCATGAACGAGCTCGGCACGATTTGGTAAAGGCTCATTTGCTAACAAAAAAAGATTAAGGATGGCTGGTGCAACCAACGTAAAAAGTAACCATACACCTAAACCCATGATTGCGCTCAGAGCCGAACCCATTCGAATCGCCACGATTAAGCTCATAAGCACCATCCAAATCAGCGTGTACCCAAAAGCTACCGAAACCCACTGGATGAATAATCCTAGATGATCAGTCAATGCTATGCCTTGAATGAGGAAGCCCAGTAGAAGCAAGACAACCAAAAATCCCCAAACTAAAAGAAGACGTAGGATGGCCTTACTCACAAATAGTTTTGCAATTGATGTTGGTTGTGATTTTAATAAAGCCAGCGTGCCTTCTTCCTTTTCCTTTGCGTAGAGATCGTAAAACAAGGCTACCACCAACAATGGGAATAGGAAAACAATCACATACGACAAATCGAAATTTCCGGTCAGAAGCTTCATCGGGTTTGCGAGTTCACCAACGTTCATTTGCCTTGCCAGATCTGTCATGGTAATCCTATAATATGCCGGGTACAAGTCCCTCTGCCCGAGACAAAGTCCGGAAGTTGGGGCTGGATCATTTGGAACCGCATAGGCAAAGTGTACTGCCCACCCGACGCCATTGGGAGAAACAGCTTGTTCATATCGTTCCTTATTTGATGCAATAGAAGTATCCAAGCGTGCCCATACCAGCAAGCTGTCAAACTTCTGTCGTTCAAAGTTTTTAACCTCTATAATTCTGTCTTTTTGGCGGTCTATTTCGAACTTGCCGAAGAAGATTCCATAGACTCCAGCTCCGAAAACAACAACCATCAGCACTTTAAGTGTATTCGTTCTCCAGAGGTTTTTCCACTCATAAAAGAGCACATGCAGCAGCATTCTCATAGTTTTGGAATTTTTGAAGCGTAAAATCTTGCAAAAAACAGCAGACCGATCACCCAAAAAGCAAGCGCTACAATGCTTATCCGGTTTCGAGATAAGGTTAAACCAGCGCTTGGAAGCTCGTAGTAAAAGGGCGCAATACTGGACCACATTTCCTCTCCCACGTTATAGTCTCCGTAGGAAATCCCAGGGAGGTGATTGACCTCCATGTCCTTGTTCATCTTCTTGACAAAGTTTCTTCGGTAGTTTTCGGCTTCTCTGGCAAAGGTGACATGATGATGAAAGTCTGTGCCCGCCAACGCCATGGATAGATTGCGTATTGCCGAAAATGGATTCAGGAAGCCGGCCCATTCCGAAACACTATTTTGCTGATTGAATATTCGCTCTACATTGCTGAATTCCGCGTCGTACACTTGATCCGTGTACTCTTCACCCGCTTGCATGGCAATACCACTCCAATTGACCGGAAGATCCTCAATGGATTGTACTCCATACTTATCCAACACCTCTTGCTTTAAGGAAGACAGCCGGACATCCGAAGGGTTATGACCGTCAATTCCATTCTTTACTTTCTTCTTGATGGTCTGCCTGAACTCAAACTGAGAAGGCGTGGGATACATTTTATCAGCAAAATTGGTTGTAGCCTTTGGGAGAATGATGCAAAAAGAAATCCAAAGACCCAGCAGCGTTAAAAGTGCATAACCTGAGGTCTTCGCAAATCCTGAAACCAGAGCGGAAAGCACAACAAAAATCAAAAAATAAACAGCGTAACCAACTGTGATAAGAAAAAACTTAGTGGTGACACCAGGGTCCAACAAGGCCGATGACTGATCCAACAAAAAGTAAGCTAAGACAATTACAGGCAGATAAATGGTTAGAACCATCAAATACGTGCCAACTACCTTTCCAACAAACAGTTGCCTCATGGACAAGCCTTGGGCATGAATCAGCATTAGGGTTCCCTCTTCACGTTCTTTACTAAAGATGTTGAAGGTCAAAAAGATGATCAGGAGCGGTAATAAGACTTGCAAAATTAGCGCTGCGGTCATTTCACCAAATCTGGTCATTCCGTTGCTATCTTGCGCAGCGCTAAACATCACTTCATGTTGTTTATGCGCCTCAAGGAAGACAGAGATGCCCGTGTAGTTGTCCAGACCAATATCCAGAAAACTCAAAACAGGCTTTGGCTTGAAGGCAAATTGTCCGTAATGCGCCGCGCTGTGTGGGTGCTTTTCTCCCTGATTCACCCATTTTTCGTACATCGCCGATTGCGCACTTGCCCGTTCTTCCTGAATCTGCTGCTGCCCCTGCTTACCCACAAGCACCGCGGTAATCATCAGGACAATCAAAAGTAAACCAGATACCTGCAGTCTGGTATCTCTAACTGCAGTCAGAAACTCTTTCTTAACTAGTAACTTCAGCATGATTTTCGGATCTCATGGTTTCCAAATACAATTCTTCAAGTGCTGTTAAGGTGACTTCATCACTTTTCAGTGAATGAACAAGTTTGCCGGCTTTCATGATTCCAATATGAGTTCCTGTTTCTTTTGCTCTAAACAAATCATGTGTTGCCATTAAGATTGCTACCTCATTTTTTCTCAAATCTTCAAGTAAAGCTGCAAAATCATTGCTTGCCTGGGGATCCAATCCAGAAGTAGGTTCGTCTAACAGTAAATTCTCGGCATTTTTTGCTTTCGCTATCGCAATCCCTACCTTCTGGCGCATGCCCTTTGAATACTTGCTTACGCTCTTTCCCATGGCTTCTTGCTGCAATCCTACTTCTTGGAGCAAAAGCTCCGCGTTTGCGTTGTCCAGTTTGATACCTCCTAGTCCGGTAAAGAACTTGAGGTTTTCAATTCCTGTCAGATTGCTATAGAGATTAAGGTTTTCCGGAATGTAAGCAAGATAATTTTTGGTTTCACTTGCATGTTCCGTGACATCCAGTTCGTTGACTTGTGCTTGCCCACTGCTAGGTGAGATAAAGCCCATGAACAAATTAATGGTCGTGGTTTTACCTGCGCCATTGGCTCCAAGAAGGCAGTATATTTCCCCAGGAGCTACTCTTAGATTGAGCGAAGCAAGTGCATCATGACCGTCATACGTTTTCGATAGGTTGATTGCTTCCAGCATGTTTATAGTGTTTAAGTGAAGATACCTAAATTAAATGCAACACTATTGCATTTTTACATAAAAGGCATTTCACTTATACCACTACGGAATACAGGCTGAAAACTAGAAGATCGCGATTCCTAAATCAGCCAATTTCTGATTCAACATCGGCATTTTCT
>CAZQJU010000200.1:0-3885 GCA_964593185.1 uncultured Roseivirgaceae bacterium | reverse complement strand
CGGGGACTCAGCACTCAATCAGTACATCAAGCCTTTGGATCCATTAAGTGAGGAAAAAACGAATGCTGTCAAGTCGGTAGTATATGCCAATGATGGCAAACACATCTATTCGGCCAACTCCAATGGAGAGGTTGTCTTGTGGAATGTCGCTGAGCGCACTTTTACTCCGGTGTTCAGGAATGCGGATGTTGCGCGGGTTGTTAACATCAGCCCTGACGAACGTTATTTGGCATTGGGTACTGATGAAAGCCATATCTTGCTATTCAATGTTCAATCATTGGATGCTGCGCCCGTTTCCATTGAAGGACACGAGGGCGGAACGGTATTCGACTTGGTGTTTCTACCTGATAATCAAGGGTTTATTTCTATTGGGCAAGATCGAAGGATTTTGCAAAGTAACTATACCACTTCCAGGGAAATCGCCCGTTCGCAGGTGAGAATTGATGAGATCATCATTTCACCTGATGCCAAGCAGCTAGTGGGAGGGGGACATGATGGCCACGTCTACATCTGGGATTTGGAAAGGCTGGAAGCTGGCCCAAGTACGCTCGTGGATGTGACAGACGACACGGCACCCATTAAATCTGTGCATTTCAGCCCGAATGGTAAATTCCTGGCATACGGAAATGAAAATGGAAAAGTCATCATATGGGACATGGAAAAGGATGAAATGGTGCAGCCCCCCTTAGCAGGATTCAGGGCTCCTGTCACCGATATAGAATTCAGTCCTGACAACCGACTGCTAGTAGTCACTTCTACAAATCGTCAGGTAAGGGTGTGGGATATGGAAAACCTCTATGACTTGCCCATTATACTGCGGGACTATAACGGTGAGTCTCTGGGAACCGGATGGGTGTACGATGCGGATTTCAGTCCTGATGGAAAGTACTTTGTAACTGCGGCAGGTGATGGCGCCATTCGAAAATATCCCACAAATATCACAGAAATGGCCGATCAGATTTGTAGCAATATTCGATCAGGAAAAGGAAATATGTCTGACAATGAATGGAGGCAGTACGTAGGAGAAGGAATCGATTATCAATCCACCTGTGAAGGCCAAGGCAAAAGAGAGTAGTTATTTATGAAGCATACTTTATTCGCCTTCTGTGTTATTGTGTTCCTTAATCAGGGTTATGCGCAATCTGCTGCCCAATGCTCCAGAGCATTGGATGAGGCCGAGCAAGCTTTTGAGCAAGGAAGATTGCTCTACATCCTAGACGAATCTGCAAACAGACGATTTTACGAATGCCTGGAAGCGGGTAACTACTCCATTGACGAAGAAATCAGGGCTCGAAAGCTGCTCGTAAAGGCCTACCTATTTTCCGATAACGAGGAGGAAGCAGAAGCGGCACTCGTGAAGCTACTGAATACGGACAAAGAGCATCCATTGACACCCGAAGATCCTGCTGAGTTGTACTTTTTGTACTCCAAATTCAGGACGGAACCCGTGGTTCGTGTCTCGGGTAAGCTAGGAATGAACAAGACGGCTATTTTTCAATTGCAGGAGTTCAATACCTCTCAAGTTACTGGCAAAGAATACAATCCAAATTTTAGCAGCGGAACGAATCTGTGGTTTGAGCTATTGGCGGAACGTCACATCACAAAAGGGATCGAAGTGGCACTCGGTACCCAGGTGAGGTATACCAGGTATGATATGCTTGGGCAACTGATCACCAATGATCTCACCTATGAGGCTAGCAATCTTAGCGCGATGCTACGTGTTCCACTACTTATTAGATATAATTTCGGATACGATGCGAAGAATTCGAAGAATGAGCGTAGAAAATTGATTCCTTACGTTTTTGCGGGTAGTTCTTTCGATCTTTTGCTGAATGCAAAGTACGAAGACACGAGCAGATCAGGAGGTACTGCAGTAACGCTGGACGATGAAAATAGTAGCTTGTCAGACCTTAACCAGGTCGCCAAACAAAATGTCTCGTTGTTTTTCGGTGGGGGATTTAAACTAAGGGTCGGCAGGGCCCAAGTGAACTTCCTTACGGCGGAATTCAGGTACGATAATTCACTATTCAATTACATCAATCCTGACAACCGATGGGACAATCAGCGTCTGGCTTTTGAGATTGGTCATGTTGAAGACGACCTCACTATAAATACGTATTCATTTTCATTTGGCTACATCCATTCACTGTATGCACCCAGAAAGCGTAAACAATTTAGATAGGATATGAGGAGGCTGACATATCTGATATTCACACTGTTTTTGATCCAATCATGCCAGATTGAGGATGATGCCACACCTTCCGCAGACGATGCGTTCATCAAGTACTATGGCGAACTTACAAACTACGAGGCAAAGGATATCGAGTTGATCAGTGAAGGTTCAGAGCCGACGAGTTTGATCGTGCTGGGCTCTCGGTTGAGAGCAGCAGGTGACAGGGATTTCTATATTCAACGAACCGACCTCAGTGGAAACGTAATTGATTCCATCTCCTTTGGATTCAATTCCATCATTGACTTAGATGAGGATGGCTTGCCCGATATTGATGTGGATCAGAGTGGTGATACCACAGAAGCAGATATCATTCGAGGAGACGACATTCCTGGGAAGATAACCGTGACGGACAATGCAATACTGATGATCGGAACCACATCCATTACCGTCAATTTACCCGGTAGATCGATATCGGACTGGAAGCAGTTGGTTTTCGTAGCATTTCCCCGTGACGTTGATTTTAACGCTCTTGACCCTGATAATGTTCCTATTCTTCCCATTGCGGCAGTACGAGATCCTCAGGATGCGCGAAGTACTGAACTTGATTTGATTGGTAATGATATTATTGCCTTGCAGGATGGAGGCCTTTTATTGGTTGGGTCAAAAGAATTTGATCGTGGATCTTCTACCGACTTTGATAGTTACTTCCTTAAGCTCCAACTAAGGACAGATAGGTCCTCTATTGCTTTTGAAGATGTCCTTGGTGTAGAAGGAGCTGACGAGGATGAAGAGGTGATACGGGCTTTTGAAAAGGAGAATGGCAATATTGTCTTAATTGGATCAGGTAATACCAACAGTGCCCTGGGTGAGAACCAAAGTAACAACGGTCGAAATGCATTTTTTATCGAAGTAGATCCCAACGGAACTCCAGTAAATCCAATTTACTATGGTGTAGATAATCCGGACGATGACGCAGTGTACAATGAGTTTGTCACCAATGCGATCGAGGTACCGAGTGGGTACATCATTGTTGGTACCTCAGAGACTTCCCAAGGCGAATCGTTCGGGTTTGCTATGAGTTTGAATGAGGATGGCGGTGACAACAGCGTTGCCAGACTACCAAGCTCGGAGTTTACAGATTTGGAAACGCGCATCAACGGCGTCACCCAGTCCAGAGATAACGGATTGGTTTTGGTTGGGCAATACCCATCATTCGTTTCAGGGGAAGAAGTAAAAAGCGGGGAGGCACTTTTTATGAAAGTGGATGAGTCGTTGAACCCCTTATTGGGAAATGAAGCCAACTTCGGTTTAACTGCTGGAAATGATGCCTTTGTGGATGCGGTGACACTGCCGGACGGTAGTATCGTGGTCGTCGGCAATTTCGAATTTGGGACAAGTACGAAGTTGATCTCGATCATTAAATTGAACGATACCGGAAACCTTGAAGATTAGAATAGTGCAAATTAAACAGCGTAAATTCTTATCTGTCAAACACATCGCTCGATCGAAAAACGGATGTTGTGTTTTGAATTGAATAAATCAGTGATGAATTTACCTTGGTCAAAGTAGTACCGCCGGAAGTTATTTATGAATAGCATGTTGATGAAAGACTTAATGAAGATAACTTTTACTGACGATTCTAATCGCCACCCAATGATTCTGAAATCGACAATCTCAAGACTGTTCTTCGGTCTGCTCTTCATGATGTCTTC
>CAZQJU010000199.1:0-4016 GCA_964593185.1 uncultured Roseivirgaceae bacterium | reverse complement strand
CAAAATGCAGCATTGATTCTAAATAAAAACAAAGCGATTAGGGACAGTCTCTCGACACTTGAATTGAATAGTAGAATGGAGCAGATTGAACGTTCGCTGGAGGCTGAAGCTTTGGTACTTGAAAATCAGATCCTGTTGGAACAACAAGCACGAATCAAAGCCAACTCCAGATTGCAATTGGTACTCTTTACGATCATCGCTTTGGTCGTGATTGGTCTCATCATTTACTACTATAAGAATCAACGTAAGAGCAAACAAATTGAACTAGTCAGTAAGGAAAACATCTACAGCGAAGTCTTACTTCAACTGTCCAGTCTCATCAACCAATCGAATTTTGATCCGGAAGCATTTATTCAAAACCTGCTGGAACAATCGAGGATAGCACTTCGCTGTGATCGGGCTACGTACTGGGTATACGATGCAGCAACCGATTGTATCAATCTTAGGAAACTAGATGAGCATAATGCGGTCACGGAGATCCCTGAACGCTCTTTCAATCTGGAAGAATACCGATCTATGGAAGACCTGTTTAAGCGGTCTAATGCAGTAGACGACTTGAGTACTCCTGAACGTTTCAAAAACATTTATCAGGACTACTTCAAACCAGCAGGAATTCGTTCCATGATCAACTCCTCAATTCTGCTGGATGATCAATTCTATGGGTTCATCTCTTTCTCTGTGCGGTACAACAGAGTCAGAAAGTGGGATACCCAAGACGAGAATTTTGTGAGTACTTTAACAGACCTCATTAAGATTGCCAAAACTAAGGCGCGGGCAGATGCACTTCAAGAAGAAAAAGAAGGCCTTTTCCAAAAAGTACAGACTAAAAACAAAAGCCTGCGAGAATTCAACAGTGTCATCAGCCACAACCTCAGAGAACCACTCACACAAATTATCGGCTTTGTGGATTTATTGAAAAGCATTGACAATGACGTCCAGTCGCAAAGCTTTAGCAACCATATCGCTGAAGCCGCTTTGAGAATTGATACCGTGATCAAGGATTTGAGCACCGTCCTCAATGAAGACGACCCTCACCCTGCTGATTTTCAGCTGATTTCCATTAGTGCCGTGATCGCAGAGGTCAAGGAATTACTCAAGCCTCAACTTAAAGACAGGGATGTAGAATTCTCAATGCAGTTGTCACCAGACACCATCCCATCGTACAAACCCTTTTTGGTCGATATTTTCTATCACCTGGTGAGCAACAGCATAAAATTCTCAGATCCTGACAAACCACTAACCCTTACCATCTCTACCAGCTCCTTAAACAACGATGCAGTGATAGTCTACACAGATAATGGCTGGGGAATGGACCTCACGAATTTTGGTGACAAAGTATTCAAGATGTATCAGCGCTATCACCTTGACGTGGAAGGACGAGGCATTGGCCTGTTCATTGTCAAAAATCGTATAACAAGCTTGGGTGGCAGAGTGAAACTTGTCAGCGAAGAAGGTAAAGGATCCACATTTGAGATTGGGCTGCCTGAATACATGTCAACCTCGATCAATTGAGATGCGCATCGATTAGCTCTTCCAGCAGTTTATTGGACAGCGGTTTTGATTTGTAATCGACTACGTAAGGACTGGACTCTGCTTTGGATTTGTCCGCCGGATCAATGGAAGAAGTCAGCAGTACTACTTTGCTTTGGCCTTGGTTTTTAGACTGACTATAGCTTTCAAGAAACTCCCAGCCATTCATGATGGGCATGTTGATGTCCAATAAAATTAAGCTTCCCTCAACATCCTTTTCATTGGATGCAAAGAAGGAAAGTGCTTCCCCGGCAGAATTGAAAACAAACAGCTTATCAACCAAATTGGACCGCTCAACGACTATCTTGTTTAGGTAGTTAGTCGTTGCATCGTCATCTATAAGCACAATTTTTTTCATAACAGCAATGGGCTTCCATCGAACTATCACCAAGTAGGTAAAACACCGCAGAATTTGGACTGGTAAAACTAGACCTAGCAGCAACGTTACTTACCAAAAGCAAAAATACCAACAATCCTAGTACTAGCTGCATGCAGCAATGGACAGCAACCGTAATTTTAACTTAACCTGATCTAGTCGAAGTTTATGCAACTTTTACTTCACCATCAATAATTTATCACTTTCGACCAAACCGCTAGGAACTTCTTAGTTATTACCTCTTTTTTACTGAGCACTTATGAAAGCGATCCTTAAAATCCTTGCAATATGTTTCTCGATGTCATACTCACTCGCCAACGATGCGCAGAATGGGTATGCTGTCATTCAGCAAGACACGATCTTTGGAATCATAAAAATCAATTTCAATGCAGGGTCTGTGATTATCAAGCAAGATTCGATTAATCGAATGTTTCTTTCAGGAATCGAATGCATTACACTGCTAAATGAACGTAGAGATACGTACTATGCCTATCAAATGGATGCCAGAACTACATTTTTTAAAGCATTGGTTTATGGTAAGAATCCGCTAATTGAACTAGATAATTCACTCTATTGCGTCATAGATGGTGTGCCAACACTTATTGATGAAAAAGGCCTTTTTTCCATTTTTGGAAAAAGAAAGGTAAAGGAGTACGTATTCGTAAGGAACATCTCACTTCAAGAACGAGAAGGACTAATTGATCTCTTCAGCTACTTCAATGGTCGATATTAATTGATTAGTTTCTTAAAAACGGGATCTCGAAAAGTGCCATTTTCTGTAATCATGGAATACTCCACCTCGCATTTCATTATTGGATTCAACCATACCGTTTTTCTTTCTTCGTGCACTTCGCTATCAATTGTCCGTTCTGCTGAAATGTGCTGGATGAAATTCGTAGCAAGGGACTTGAGCATTGCATCGTCAAAACCAGTTCCTACACGTCCTCGATAAATTAACTCACCCCCATTTTCCTCAGCTACTTGCAAGCTTCCAAAATAGCGCTCTCGATCTCCTTCACCCTCGGTAAAACCGACAATAACGCAGTCCATACTTTCTTTTACCTTTACTTTGATCCAGGCCTTTGACCTTTTGCCGATCGTGTACCTGGCGGTTCGATCCTTTGCCATAATCCCTTCCACACCCATGCGCTTTGCTGCGTCAAAAAAAGCTTTTCCATCCTCCATGGTTTCACTAATTCGGTAGTTGGTCTCTCCTCTCCTTACAGAGTCTATTAACCACTGTCTTCTGCGATCCTGAGGATCGTTGATCAACGAACGTCCATCCAAATACAGGCAGTCAAACAAGTAACAGTATGCAGGCGAGCGCTTGGATTCGTAGTCAAAGTTCTTCTTGCTCATCAGGCGCTTGATCACTTTTTTAAAATTGGCCTTACCATCCTGGTCGAGACACACAATCTCACTATCAAAAATGGCATTGTTAATTCTGAATGCCTGCTCTGGCACGTTCAGGTCAGGAAACTGCGCGGTGATATCATTCAGGTTTCTGCTGTAAATTTTTAGTTGCCCCTCGTTCAGGTAAATCAAAGCTCTTATCCCGTCCCACTTGAGTTCGTAATAGTAATCACCACTGGGTACTTTCTTGGAGGCTTCGGCGAGCATTGGCTTTAAAGGATGTTGAAAATAGTCAACCTGCGGAGTATCCACACGTTCCATGAGCCATTCCTTTCCCTTCATTAGATGCATCCGGTATTCTGCGCTCAGCTCACGCCCTGAGAGACGGAAGTAAAAACCATTCTTCTTTTCCTTGGTGATCTCATAGCGTCCTTGGGCGTACACCCACATCATGCCGCCACCGTACTCGCCTTTCGGGATTTCTCCCTCGAATGACAGGTATTTCAATGGGTGATCTTCGGTTTGCACAGCCAATCTTTTCACACCGGGAACTGGTGGCATCCCTCTTGGGATGGCCCATGACTTTAGGACACCTTCTTCCTCCAACCTCAGATCGTAATGAAGATGCGATGCATGATGCCGTTGAATGACGAACCGACTTCCAGGCACTTCAAGGTCCGAACGTAGCGGCTCGGGCGTCTTGTTAAAATCACGCTTCTTCTCGTATTCCGCAAGCTGCTCAGGAGTTTTATGGCGC
>CAZQJU010000198.1:0-4040 GCA_964593185.1 uncultured Roseivirgaceae bacterium | reverse complement strand
AGACCGTACCTATCTGGAAAAAAGAGATCTTTGAAGATGGCGAAGTCTGGGTAGCCGCACATCCCTGAGTTCCAATCAAACGAGAAAACCATGAAGAAGCTTGTGATGAATCACACCAACATAACCGCAGTGCTATGCCTTCTTCTGCTAGCGGCTTGTACCGCTAAGAACCCCAAGCAAAAAATCATCTTTGATACGGATTTTGGAGGGGATGCAGATGATCTGGGTGCCCTCGCTATGCTGAATCACTTTCAAAACAAGGGAGAAATCGAACTACTGGCTGTGATGTGCTGGAACGTCGAAAAATACGCAGTAAGCGCCATTGATGCCGTTAATACCTACTACGGAAATCCCGATATTCCCATTGCAGTACGAGATGCAGAGGCACATGAAACTCCTTGGAACCACAGTAAAGTAATTGCAGAAAATCATCCATTTGACGCTACCTCTGAAAACGCTCCGAAGACGACTGCCTTTTACCGAAAGTGCTTAGGCGAAAGTGAAGACAACAGCATCGTCGTGGTAACAGTGGGACCCTTGAGCAACATCATGGAGTTGCTTGAATCGGAACCTGACCAATACTCAAGCATGAATGGCTTTGATTTGGTACACGCCAAAGTGAAGGAGTTTGTCATCATGGGTGGACAGTATCCCTCAGGAGAAGACGAATGGAACTTCAATGGTGACATGCCTGGAGTCACCAAATATGTATTGGATAGACTTAGGTTACCAATCACCTTTTCTGGATATGAACTGGGCAAGGCCATCCAAACAGGCGAGGTCTTTAAAAATCTTGATAAATCAGCTCCACTATACCTCGGATTTTTACACTTTGGCGAGCATGCTCCCTGGATGAAAGACCAATTCAAAGGAGAGATTTTTGACAATGCCACCTATGATCAGACTGCGGTGTTGTATGCTGTTCGCGGAGGAGTTGGACATTACTGGTCAAAAGTCCAGCATGGACGATGCGTAGCAGATGAGACAGGAGGAAATACGTGGGTACAAGACGCAAATGCCAATCATTCCTATTTGGTCCTTAAGATGCCCGTTAAGGAAATGGAGACGGACTTAGAAAATTTTATGTTGGGGAAATTCTGAGAAGTGCATATGATCTGTATTCGTACAAAAAAGAATTGTACCCCGGAAGGATCCAGCCTTCCAAATTCCAATTGGATCTAGTTAGTCGGTGATTAGTCTTACTTGATCACCTAGCTTGATCATCCCTCCTGACACGACCTTGGCGGTCAAACCTCCATGTCCCCGCATGGCATTATAGCCGCCTGGCCCCAGGTTTTCCTCCATTCTGGAGCAGGGGTGGCAGTAACCCGTCCCCTCAAAAACCACTTCTCCGATCGCAAACTTTCGATCTCGAATCGCAAACAAGTTAATCCCACGTATCACCAAATTCCTACGTGTCAAAACTGGCGAAATCGAATCTTTTTCCAGCATCGAAGCAACGCCATCGAGGTGCTCTTGCTGAATCAAGGTTACCTGTCGCTTGGTGCTAAACTTGGCCTTGAAATGATCTCCATCCAAACCATCTTCAACAGTTACCTTCACCTCCGTTAGACTGGTCAAGGGTTCCTTGCGCATTTTTCGAATGCCTATCCATTCCAGACTTCCAACCTGTGGAAGGCGATTGATGAGTTCCTTGATGGGTTCGTCGATCTGTTCTTTCATAAGCTTGTCATCTATCTTCAAAAGTAGACAGTAGAAAACTCTTGTTGACCGCTGGCGTAAATTCTTTCGCTGCGATCTCACTAGAACTAGTGATTGATCCACTGATTACTTAACTTGATAATTCAATTTCAAAACTACAACGCAATGGCAGCTTATTCAATCAACGTAAATGGCAAAACACATCAGGTAGATGTAGATTCGGATACGCCCATTCTATGGGTGTTGCGTGATCACCTGAAACTAGTCGGGACGAAATATGGATGTGGAATTGCGCAATGTGGTGCTTGCACCATCCATTTAGACGGTAATGCGATCCGATCATGTTCGCTTCCCGTATCTGCAGTTGGAGACAAAAAACTCACCACGATCGAGGGGCTCTCTGAGAACGGAGATCATCCAGTGCAACAAGCCTGGATTGAACATGATGTCCCCCAATGCGGCTACTGCCAGGCAGGACAAATCATGAACGCTGCGGCCTTCTTGGAAAACAATCCCAATCCGACGCGAGACGAAATCGCACTCGCGATGACAGGAAACATTTGCAGATGTGGAACCTACACCCGCATCAATAAAGCCATTCAAACCGCAGCCAAAAACGCTTAAACCGACAATCATGACACTAATCAGAACACAATACAATAGAAGGTCCTTTCTTAAAGTTTCTGCTGCCGCAGGGGGTGGTATGATGATCGGCTTTAACTGGCTTACCAGTTGTACACCTGTTTCCACTCCTGAGGAACAGCTTGCAATTCCGAATGAATGGTTTGATATCAATGGCTATATCAAAATAGGAGACACGGGGATGGTGACGCTTTACAATCCAAACCCTGAGATTGGCCAGAACGTCATGACTTCCATGCCAATGGTAGTGGCCGAAGAGTTAGATGCTAAGTGGGAACACGTAGTGGTCGAGCAAGGATCTCTAGACGAAGATGCCTTCAAAAACCCGCAATTTGCAGGAGGCAGCTTATCACTCAAGCTTGGATGGGATGCGCTTCGGATGGCGGGTGCTGCCGGGAAATACATGTTGGTAGAGGCCGCCGCCAAAGAATGGGGTGTGAAGGGGTCGGACCTTGAGGTGAGCGAAGGGATCATAAAAGAAAAAGGCGGTGAACAACGAACGATTGGATTCGGTGCCATCGCCTCGAAAGCCGCTGCCATAGAAGTCCCGGAAGAACTGGAGCTAAAAGAACCCAAGGACTATACGTTGATCGGAACGCCTCAGAAGAATGTTCGAGGAAAGGAAATTGTCACTGGTACGCCTCAATTTGGATTGGACTTTGAAAGAGAGGGCATGCAGCTTGCCATGATCCATCACCCACCTGCGTTTGGGTTAAAAGTTACCGATTTCAACGTTGAAGAAATTAAAGCCATGAGTGGCGTATCTGACGCTTTCATCATCGATACTTCTTTTGAGGAAGAACCCTGGAGCGCCGTAAATGCCTTCAATAGCCTGGTAGCAATCGTTGGAGAATCTACCTGGCAGCTGATGAAAGCTAAAAAAGCTGTTAAAGCGAACTACGAACAAATTAGCCCACTAGAAAGCAGCGCCTTGCACGAGCAACGAATGCAGGAAGACATGGAAAAGGGTGAGGTAGAAGAGGAACGAAGAGATGGAGACGCGGAAGCGGCCATGGCCAGTGCCGCTACGGTGATTGAGCGAACCTACACCTCTCCATTTATGCCTCACAATACCCTGGAGCCAATGAACTTCTTTGCGCATGTAACAGATAATGCCGTTGAATTTGTTGGACCCACACAAACCCCAAAGGCGCTTGAAGATGCAGCCTCTGCAATGCTTGGCATCCCCGTAGAGAACATCACAGTAGACATGACGCGCATGGGTGGTGGTTTTGGACGAAGGCTATACACCCATTTTGGGTTGGAAGCTGCCGCCATTTCAAAGCAAGCTGGCGCTCCCATTAAGCTCATTTATACGCGTGAAGACGACATGACGCAAGGCACCTACCGGCCACCATATATTTCAACATACAAGGCTGGATTGGATGAGAACAACAATTTGATTGCGTTCTCGGTAAAAGGAGTCGGATTGCCAGGAGGACCTGTTTTCCCTAATCGGTTTCCTGCCGGTGCTGTCGACAACTACACTGCCATCAAGATGGGTTCAAAAACCAATATCTCTACCGGAGCATGGAGGGCACCACGATCACACTTTACGGCTGGAGCTGAGCAGTCCTTTTTGGATGAAGTGGCGGAAGCTGCCGGTAAGGACCCCATAGATCTGCGTATGGAGTTGTTTGAGCGAGCCAAAAACAATCCGGTCGGAGCAGAGTACGATTACGAAGCTGATCGCTATGCGGGTGTACTCGACTTGGTCAAAGAGAAGTCCAATTGGG
>CAZQJU010000197.1:0-4266 GCA_964593185.1 uncultured Roseivirgaceae bacterium | reverse complement strand
TGACCAATCATCTCTGTGATGAGGGCAAGACTTTCATCTTTTGACAACTCTTCTTTCATATTCATTATAGTTTTAACTATAAATACGAAACAAATATAAATTAGTTTACATTATAAACCAAATATCAAAAAAAGTAGCGACAGGATCGTCGCTACTTTTTCTCTTATTTTTTATCCGACGCCTTTGAGCTGGATTTTTTCTTCTTGACCTTAAGTGTCAGCTCTTCTTTCTTTCCATCCCAATCAGCAACTAACACGTCTCCTTCTTCAATGTCACTCTTCAGGATCTCCTCTGCAATCGGATCTTCTAAATGCTTTTGGATTGCTCTGGCAAGAGGCCGTGCACCAAATTGAGGATCATAACCTTTATCAGAAAGATAATCTTTAGCCTTATCCGTCAACTCTATTCCGTAGCCCATCGCCTCGATTCGTGCAAACAACTTCGTAAGGTTGATGTCGATAATCTTGAAGATATCTTCTTTTTCGAGTGAATTAAAAATAATTACGTCATCGAGTCTGTTCAAAAACTCTGGGCTAAAGGTTTTCTTCAGCGCATTTTGAATGGTAGACTTCATGATATCATCCATGTTGTCTTTTTTCGCTTGCGTTGCAAAGCCAATCCCGGCTCCAAAGTCTTTTAGATCACGAGCACCAATATTGGATGTCATGATAATGATCGTATTTCTAAAATCAACTTTTCTCCCTAATCCATCAGTGAGGACACCATCGTCCAGTACCTGTAGCAAAATGTTGAATACATCCGGGTGCGCTTTTTCTATCTCGTCAAGCAACACTACACTGTAAGGCTTTCTTCTGACTTTCTCAGTCAGCTGCCCGCCTTCCTCGTACCCTACGTATCCCGGAGGCGCTCCGACCAATCTGGAAACGGAAAACTTCTCCATGTATTCACTCATGTCGATTCGTACTAGCGAATCATCTTTATCAAACAAGAATGTTGACAGCACTTTCGCCATCTCGGTCTTACCAACCCCGGTAGGACCCAGGAATACAAACGATCCGATCGGCTTTTGAGGATCCTTCAATCCTACTCTTGTTCGTTGAATTGCCTTAGATAACTTCTTAATTGCTTCGTCTTGACCAATCACCTTTCCTTGCAGGTCTTTACCCATCGTGAGGAGCTTGGCGCTCTCACTCTCGGCGATTCGCTTGGTAGGTATACCGGTCATCATGGCAATTACATCAGCCACATTCTCCTCGTTTACCTCATATCGCTTGGTCTTCGTTTCTTCCTCCCATCTCGATTTCTCATCATCCAACTGAGCAATCAGTTTCTTTTCCTTATCTCGCAACTGAGCCGCTTCCTCGTACTTCTGACTCTTGACTACCCGGTTCTTTTCTTTTTTAACATCCTCAATCTGGTCTTCAAGGTCTGTTATGATCTTGGGTACGTTGATGTTATTGATATGAACGCGTGCCCCAGCTTCGTCTAGTACATCTATGGCCTTATCTGGTAAAAATCGATCCGATATGTATCGGTCTGATAGTGTCACGCAGGCCTTCACTGCATCTTCAGTGTAGTTGACGTGATGATGGTTTTCATACTTGTCCTTGATATTTTCAAGGATCTGCTGTGTTTCTTCAGGTGTAGTAGCATCCACCATCACCATTTGAAATCTTCGTGCTAGCGCACCATCCTTCTCAATGTACTGTCTGTATTCATCAAGGGTTGTAGCACCAATACATTGAATCTCGCCCCGTGCAAGCGCAGGCTTAAACATATTGGAGGCATCCAAGGATCCTGACGCACCGCCAGCTCCAACAATCGTATGAAGCTCATCAATAAACAAGATCACTTCAGGAGATTTTTCAATCTCATTCATAACCGCCTTCATTCGCTCTTCAAACTGACCTCTGTATTTGGTTCCTGCCACTAATGACGCCAGATCAAGTGTTACCACTCGCTTGCCAAACAAGATTCTTGAAACCTTCTTTTGCACGATCCGCAACGCAAGCCCTTCAGCAATTGCTGTTTTCCCCACACCAGGTTCGCCAATAAGAATAGGGTTATTCTTTTTCCTTCTACTTAAAACTTGTGCAACGCGTTCAATTTCTTTCTCCCGACCGATAATTGGATCCAACTTGTCCTCTTCAGCAAGTTTGGTCAAATCACGACCGAAATTGTCCAACACCGGAGTTCTGGATTTCTCCGTGCCTTTCGGGTCTTTGCCTGAAGATCTGGAACTACCTCTGGATCCGCTTGCGTACAAATCATCGCCCTCATCTCCTGGATCGTCGGTATCAGCCGAACCAATGGGGTTCTCTGTTTGATACTCTAACATTTCCTTCACAAGGTCGTAATTCACCTCAAACTTCTCCAGGATTTGCGTCGCTAAATTGTCTTCATCCCTTAGAATTGATAGCAGTAGATGTTCTGTACCGATGAGCGCACTTTTGAAAATTTTCGCTTCCAGGTACGTTATTTTAAGAACTTTTTCAGATTGTCGAGTAAGTGGAATATTAGCGAGGTTCTTCACATTACTTGTGGCTGTTCCTTTGGTGGCCTGCTCGATAGCAGATCGCAACTCCTTCATGGAAAGTCCAAGTTTCTTCAGCACACTCACTGCAACGCCTTCGCCCTCTCGTATCATGCCCAGCAGAAGATGCTCAGTGCCAATATAGTCATGGCCCAGTCTGAGTGCTTCTTCCCTGCTTAGCGAGATTACTTCTTTAACTCGATTTGAGAATTTTGCCTCTTTTGACATGTAAATATTTTCGATTATTAGTAAAAATACAGGATACTGAAATGAATCCCGTATCCAAGTAAGTGAAAAAACACCTGTCTTTACTTATTTGTTCATTCAGGTGACATTTACCCTATTTGGTAGACACACTGGGCTTCAAAAAAGATGCCGCCAATACTGCACTGGCTTGTGGACCTTGATTCAAAAGCAGATCCACCACACTAAGATTAGGAACAAAGGCATCCCCAAACAACTGCATGTAGGGCGCAGGGAAGTAGATTTTTCGATCAGAAAAGGGCTTTTTCGGAATAATGAGATCCCTTAAATCATGCTCATCTTTTTTTTTCACAACTTCCGTAAATGTCATTTTGACATCCTTTTGCAACATTTTGAATGTCAGTTTTAGCAGGTCTGTCGTCAGGTCTAAGAGAAAGTCATGCCTCCGCTCCCATACCTGATGGATGGGATCAGCGAAGTATTCAAAGAAGGGGGCCTTCCCATAAGAAGAATAAAACGCACCCCAGTGATCTTTTTTCCAGCGTTGCTGGTGATCGATTCGAACGTCTTTATAGATGGTTTGGCTTGAGTACTTAGTAGGTATCGTCAACACCTGAATTCCATTGGCGCCCAGCAATAGACATCTGTTCCGGTATGTTTGTTTTTGAAATCGATCTTGCACCTCGAATAGCACCTCTTCATGCTGCAAAAGCAATGCATAGTATTCTAGACTTCCCAAATAATGGGGCTCGATCAGAAGTGGGCTCATTCTAATATCGCCGAATCTCCCTTCCCTTCTCTGACAATCACGGGCGTATTGCCTGTGCAGTCAATGATTGTACTTGGATCCATATCCCCATATCCTCCATTGATGATTACATCCACCTTTTGCTTAAAATCATCATAAATCACTTCGGGGTCTGTCGCATGATCTTGAAGGTTCTCGTCGTGTATGGAGGTGGTGATGATCGGATTCCCCAATGCCTTCACGATCTCCCTCGGGATGTTATTGTCCGGAATCCTGATCCCGACGGTTTTTTTCTTGACGTTCAGGATTTTGGGAACTTTAGAGGAGGACTTAAGTATGAACGTATAGGGTCCTGGCAATGCCTTTTTCATCAGTTTGAACGTAGGAGTGTCCACCAATGCATATTCAGAAATGTGGCTTAAATCGTAGCAAATGAATGATAAGTCAAGCTGCTTTCCCTTGATCCCCTTGATCTGCCGGATTCGTTCTACGGCTTTTTGATTGAAAATATCACAGCCTATTCCATACACGGTATCTGTGGGGTAAATGATCAAACCCCCATCTCGCAGTACAGAAACAATTTGTTCTATTTTTCTTGTTTCCGGATTTTCTTCGTACAGCTTGTAAAATTCAGCTTTCATGATCGTTAGGCGTTTCGAAGGCAAAGTAAACCATGTTGTGGGCTATTTCTGTTTAAATCCACAATTACATTTTAAAAATGATTCTCTGAACCTAATAATAAGCTCAACGTTTATGAGCTATTCGACTATTTTTGCAACATGCCGAATTTCCTGAAAGATCGATTTGCAAGTTTTAAGCT
>CAZQJU010000196.1:0-4266 GCA_964593185.1 uncultured Roseivirgaceae bacterium | reverse complement strand
GCAAAGATTGGCTGAAGCAGAATGGAAAGATCAACGTTCTTGTCGGTTAAGCTATTGAAGTAAGGGAGCGCAAGCCCAACCAGGAGAATAGCTGCGAGCAGTGACACCACCGCATACAGGATGGATTCAAAAATAAATTGGTTGATCAGCTGATTTCTCGTGCTGCCCAGCGATTTTCGTACCCCAACCTCCTTGGCTCTTTTATTTCCTCTGGCAGTACTTAAATTGATGAAATTGATGGCCGCAATAAGCAAGACAAAAACGGCCACCAATCCAAAAATGTAAATGTTTTTGGCATCACTGTTGGCACTGATTTCGTAGTCAAGTTTGCTGTACAAGTGTATGTCTTCGATTGGTTGGAGCTCGAGCGTGATGTCTTCTCGAACAAAGTCAGGAAAGTACTTAAGTACGAAGTCCGGAAACTGTGTTTCAAATTCCTCCTTTGTCGTGTGCTCTTCGAGCACGATATAAGTCCAACAAGGATTCCAATACCATGACTTCGGGTAACCTCCGCCAAAAGAGCTTTTTAAGGAAGAGAAGGAAACGATAAAGTCGAAGGTAAAGTGGGCATTGCTTGGTGCATCCTCGAGCACTCCGGTGACGACCAAGTTTTGCTTCCCTTGAAACTCCAGCGTCTGTCCCATGGGATCTTCGTCTTCAAAATACTTTTTTACCATCGAACGTGTAATAAGGATCGAATTAGGTTGGTCAAGCGCGGTTGATTTGTCTCCACTTAGAAGTTCAAAGTCAAAAACGTTGAAAAAGGTGGAATCCGCAAAAAAGATGTTGGGTTCGTTAAAACCTTTTTCTGCTTCCTTGTTGGCCAAGGCAAGCGAAGGAGATTGGAAATTAAAAAAGCGAACCACATGCTCAACCTGTCGATCAAAGTCCGTCTTGAGGGCAGGCCCAGTAGGGAAGGGAAGGCTTGCCGAATGCTCTCCGACACCTTCACTTTCAAATTTTTCCAGCACACGATAAATACGATCCGATTTGGAATGAAAGGAATCGTAGCTAAGCTCATCATGGATGAAAATGAAGATGAGCACTGCACACGCTAGCCCGATCGCTAGCCCGCTGAGGTTGATTAAGGAGTACACTTTTTGATTCAAAAAGTTTCTAAATGAAACCTTGAAGTAGTTTTTGATCATGGCTGTAGTGTTTGAGTTATTAATTTTTCTTTCGAAAGCGATGGAACGTCTACTAAGGTCTAGCGCTTCCACTATGTAGAGGAAATCAGCTCTTGTCTTACCGTATTCTGCTAATCGCTCGTGGTACAATTCAAGTAAATCTCCTTTAAGTATTTCGAGATGTGCATCGGGGCAAAGTTTCCGCAAAAACCAAAGAGGCCACTTTGGAGGATGTTTTAATGGTTTGTTCACGACTTTAATGCAGGTAGTGTCACGTATAAAGAAGATCGAAGCTCATAAGATTGATCCAGTGCGCTTCTACCAAAGGAGGTGATTTCGTAAAAGCGTTTTCTTCTTCCACCTCGTTCTGTGGTAGCTCCTCCTTCGTAGGACTTAATGAAGCCTTTTTTTTCCAATCGACCCAAAGCAGAATGCAGTGCTCCAATACTTGGATTGCGCTTAGTCTTCTCTTTAAGGGTGTTCTTGATCGAAATGCTGTACGCTTCTTGTGCGAGGTTTCCTACTACGAGTAGAACCAGCTCTTCAAATTCACCTAGCTGCGTGTGTTTCATGGATGCATATACGGAAGCAAAGATTATTAGTTTCCTAATGGTATATCTAATTGAAAGGTATGCACTCTTAGGCTTCGTTTTGTAAACCTATTACCGGCGACAGGGAGATATAGGATCCCAAGTGGGTTGGAATGAAAAAAGTGTGTAGTGGAAAGGGAAATAAAAAACCCAAGGAAGAATAGTGAGTATCTCAGTCCTTGGGCGATAGCTGGTTCAACGATGAAGAGTTTCAGTTATGGTGATCCTCTTCAAATCATTTATTGCATCAAATAAAGATTAAATATCACTTAAATAAGTTATCTATTCGGTGACTGCCCGTTTTTTGTCGACGACTGACTTTAATTCGGGAAGGGATCAATCGCACAGTCACTCTTTAAGCCCAATCAGCATTTCTCATTAGCTTTATGGAGATGAGCGAAAAGAATAAACTTCCGGTACCAAAATGGCTAGAAGAGCTTCAGCAGAAAAGTTGGGAACCCGAAATCCTACTTTCGGGAATCGTCCTTTACGGAATGTTCAAGGTTCCCGAGATTCTAGATGATTTTCTGGCGTTCTACAAGCTTAATATTTATGGCAACAGTAATGATATTGATAACCTGGTTTCACTTTTTAAAACCGGAATCTACTGGCTCATTGGTGGGCTGATCCTACATTTGATTTGCCGGGGGATTTGGATTGGGATGGTGGGCTTGAGCTACACGTTTCCGAAGGGCATTCGACTGGACAAGATCAACTACCAGGAACCATTCAAGTCCAAAGTGGAAAGAATTGTGCCGTATGAACAAATCGTGATACGATTGGAAAAGATCAGTAGTGCACTTTTTAGTATTTCGTTCATGCTGTTCATGAGCTTGATAGGAGGCTATTTGTACTTCTTCGTGATGTTGATTGGGCCGTTCATGTTTTGTCTGCTGTTTTTAGATATGGGCTTCTCGGGCCCCCTTTTTGACGCTTTCCAAATCTGGGTTTATGTGGTGCTGAGTGTAGGTATTTTGGGGCTGGTCGACTTCCTGAGTCTGGGATACTTTCGAAAATTTAAGATTTATGTCAAAATTATATGGCCGCTGCATCGATTCATAAGTGCACTTACCTTGTCCAGGTTTTACCGTCCGATATACTACGGGATGGTGACAAATTTTAATAAGTGGATATTTTTTGCATTTCTATTGATGTTTACTTTCGTGAGCATCTTTGGGGCAGGAAACAATAGCTATATCTATCCGGGAGACCTATATTCAAGACTCTCTAATTTTTCCACTGCGCAAGGGTATTCCACCTATCTGGGGAACTATGACGACCAAAACGACAATTTGCCTTCGGTCAGGGCGCATATTCCTTCTGATATTATTACAGGTAATGTTCTTAAGCTTTTTGTCGTAGCGCAAATCAGGTATGAGGATCTAATGGAAGAAACCACTCCAATGGACTCGCTACGTGAAGCCCATCCGGATACCACAGAAGCTGCGCTAAAGAATATGGTGGTGTCAAACTTCTTTAAGGTGAAGATAGATGATAAGGAAATTACCGACCCCAGGTGGTACTTTCATTATAAGGAACGACTAGGTCAGCGAGGGTTTATGACCTATATCGATATTCGACATCTAGCACAAGGCATGCACAATGTGGAGCTCCGTGGGCCGGAACCTCAGTACAAACGTCCGATTTCAGTGATCCCGTTTTACAAGGATGAGTTTACCGGTTCCGAGGGAATGATGAATGAAATTATCGAAACATCTGAATCAGATCCGGATTTTCAACCAAAACCTTTTGGAATTAGGGAGTAACAAAAAACCCTGACCGTAGGCCAGGGTTTTTACTTAAGTCTTTAGCAGGATTACTCTGCAACAATATTCAATTTCACCGGGTGATGCACTTCTTTGTGTAAGTCAAGAATTGCGTTGTATTCACCAAGTTCTTTGATCTTCTGTTCGAAGGAAATTCGCTTGCGATCTACTTCATGTCCTTGCGCAGAAAGTGCCTCTGCCACTTGGATAGGAGTGATGGCCCCGAAGATTTTTCCTTTTTCTCCAGCTTTCGTTTTGATTTCTAGAGTCAAATCTCCGATCTTCTCTGCGATGGAAGTAGCGTCTTTCTTCGCTTTTTCTGCTTTGTGAGCAGCCTGACGAACTTCCTCTTCAATCATTTTCTTGTTAGAGGTGCTAGCAATCATTGCCATACCTCTTGGGATTAGGTAGTTTCTACCATACCCAGCCTTTACAGAAACGGTGTCGTTTTTGTAGCCAAGGCCTTGTATGTCTTCTCTTAGTATTACTTCCATGTCCGTAATTATTTAAGGGAATCTCCTACATAAGGCATCAATGCCAAATGCCTTGATCTTTTGATTGCTTGAGATACTTTACGCTGATATTTCAGGCTAGTACCTGTAAGTCTTCGAGGGAGGATCTTACCCTGCTCGTTCACAAACTTCAGCAAGAAATCAGGATCTTTATAGTCGATGTACTTGATGCCATTCTTCTTAAAACGGCAGTACTTCTCCTTTTTCTGCTCTCTGTTGATGGGTTCGTTCTGTAATGTCATGATACCACCTCCTTTTTGTCTTCTTTGTT
>CAZQJU010000195.1:0-4267 GCA_964593185.1 uncultured Roseivirgaceae bacterium | reverse complement strand
ATTAGATGTATAAGTATTTATTAATATAAAAGACTAACGAGTATGTCGTTAGCCTTTTAAGAAGTATTGATGAGAATTGAGTACGTTATTTTAGAATTTGGGCCGTATGATCTTTGGTCTTCACTTTCTCAATCACTTCTTCAATTTTACCTTCCTCATCAATGACAAATGTGGTACGCAGGGTTCCCATGTATTCCTTGCCCATAAACTTCTTTAAATCCCAAGTTCCAAAGGCTTCGTGTACGGATTTGTCCTCATCTGCAATTAATCTAAAGGGTAATTCATACTTATTGATGAATTTCTGATGTGATTTTTCTCCATCGCTACTCACACCAAGTACCTCATACCCTTGAGCTTGCAGGGCTTCGTAATTATCTCTTAGGTTACATGACTCCGCTGTGCATCCTGGGGTATTATCTTTTGGGTAGAAATAAAGTACCACCTTCTTTCCTCTGAAATCTGAGAGTTTTATGGTATTTCCGTCTTGATCCTTGCTCTCAAATGCAGGGGCTTCGTCTCCTGGTTTTAGTGTAATCATAGTGTTCTTTTAAAGATTTTTGAATTGTTGGCATTATCCAATACTTCCACAATTAACTCACCCTCAAAAGGAATGTTTTCATTCAATTTCTTAGACCAGATCAGACTTCGTTTAGGGTCATAGTACATCAAGATAAACTGGCCGTTCAGTTCTGCCCTGAAGGACTTAATTCCCGAGAGCTTGTCCTTTATTCTAAAGCTTAAGTCTGAAGAGTTAAGGGACCTTGCTGTAATGGTGGGAGCCACTGAATCTCTTAAAATGGTAAATCTTGCGAGATCACGTGTCTTGAAACTGATTTGGTCTCCATCCCAAACACCTCCCTGATAATTAAACCGCTTTCCAAGCACAGCATAGACAGCGGCATCGACGTGATATTCTTTTTCAGGCTTAAGTGTCAGTTCAAAATGTGTTCGAAAGGGTTCAGTGGGGTTTCTAAAATGAAAAATTTCCAGGTGTTGGATTGAATCATAGTTTTTTTCAAATGCGAGGTAAAGTGTATCAAATAGACTGCGTTTTTTGGTGGCGATCTCAAATTCACCTTGGATGTAGCTCATTTCCTGGTTGCTAGGAATCAATCCAACAAAATGGGTCTCTTTCGTTTCACCATTAAGAAATACCGAAGTAGGTATTCCTTTACGGAGATCCCAAACATAGAACTGATCTTCACCTATGGTTGTGTATGGGGTCAAAGAAGTCCATTCATCTAACTTAATTGAGACTGGTTGGTCAGACCTTAGATGAAGAAAATTGTCAGTTTTTTCCATCTTCGAGATGGGTGGGGAAGCAGCGATTGCCTCGCTGGTGAGATGTATTTGGGTAGTTGAACTGTTGTCATAACTGTCCCATACCGTGATTTCAATCTTAGCATGGTTACCGGCAAATTCAATTCCTTGGTTTACAACCTCGTAGATTTGTTGATCATTGCCGTCGGAAACGTACAACTTGTTGAATCGTCTACTTCCCTTCTTGGCTGCCGGATAGTTGTAATGTACAAGGGTGGATCGCTGTGATGAAAAGGACAGCGTCTTTTTGTGCTCTTTAAACTGGGTGTTCCCGTCTACATTCAGAATCGTTTTCACAATCCCGTTTTTGTTTGGGATGCCATCCATCGGATCATACGAATAGATTTCGATTCCAATTTTACCCTCCAGGTGCACGGGTTTGGAAGTGGTATAGACGCCATTGATCTTGGAAAGCTCAAACTCTCTTCTTCCAAAGAACCCATTGATGCGGGCGGTCTCAGAGAGCGGGGCAAAAGCAATTTTTTTTACTACTGGGGGAATACGGTCTCGTATTTCATCAAAATCAAATGTCAAGACATCCAGAGGTTGATTAAGTTGATTTCGGATTTCGAAGTGCAAATGGGGCCCACTACTCGATCCGGTATTTCCCGAATAAGCTATGATATCTCCTTTCTTAAAAGAAAACTGGTTTTTTTCAGGGAAGAGATTAGCCTCAAAAGATTCGTCTTTGTACTGTTGTGCTGTGACCCATTTTGTCACTGCCGGATCAAACGATTTGAGGTGCGCATAAACAGAATACCTGCCGTCAGGGTGTTTCAGATAAAGCGTATTCCCATAGCCTCCTGCTGACATTTTGGCTCGGAATACATATCCGTCTTCAATGGCATAGACAGGCAAGCCCGTTCTACCCCCAGTCTTAATGTCTATCCCCGTATGTAAGTGCGTTGATCTTATCTCCCCGACGGTGCCTGCCAGATAGTTTTGCTGCCCCGGGTTTATGGGAAACATGTACGAACTTTCGGCTTCCTGCGCGTTGGAAGTGAAAAGTGTGACAAATAAAAGGAGGGTGGTTAATCTTCTCACAAACTACTTAACCTCAAAATCAAACATCTGCTTATCTTCCAAATAACCAACCAGGCGATCTCCAATTGAAACCGGGCCCACGCCTTTAGGTGTGCCTGAGAATACAATGTCACCTGTTTTGAGAAGGATGAATTGGCTGACGTAGGAAATGATTTCGTCAATGGGCCATAGCATTAAATTGGTGTTTCCCGACTGTACCTCGATTCCATTTTTTTCAAGACGAAAATTGATATTGGTCATGTCCCGATCTTCCTTAGGTATAAAGGGAGATATCGGTGCTGAGCCGTTGAATGCTTTTGCAATTTCCCAAGGATATCCTTTTTCCTTAACCATGCTCTGCCAATCTCTTGCGGTAAAATCTATTCCCAAACCGATCTCATCATAGTACTGATTGGCAAACTCTTTGGAAATCGACTTACCCTCCTTTTTTATTTTCACCAATATCTCCACCTCATGATGGATGTCCTTGGAGAAATCTGGATAATAGAATGGTTCGTTGTTTTTCAGGATGGAAGTATCAGGCTTCATGAAGATAATGGGGTGCTCCGGACGTTCGTTCCCAAGCTCCTCAATGTGTGCTGCGTAATTTCTACCGATGCAAATGATTTTCATACCGTTCTGCTAAGACAGTAAAGATTCTGAAAGAAGATCAAAATCACTAATACTGGTACTAAATTTTAATGAATAAGTACTTCTTCTGGTTCCTCGACCTCCACAAAGCCTTGTTCGTTAATCGACGTCAGTGATACTGATTTGAGCTCATTGATGAGCAAAGGATCATACTTTGCAGCTATGCGAACGTAGTTTTCTGTGAAACCATGCATAACCCCATTTTCAATATCTTCTTCGAAAAGCACTTGTCTGGTGGTACCAAGCTGTTGTTCGTAGAAAAACCTTTTCTTTTTTTCTGAAAGTCCTCGAAGCATCTTGGATCTTCTGGTTCGATCTTCCATGGCCACTACGTTATCCAATTGAATTGCTGCCGTATTGGGTCTTTCTGAATACGTAAAAACATGTAAATACGACACGTCTAGCTCGTTCAGGAAGTTGTAAGTAGTCAAAAATTCTTCTTCTGTCTCACCCGGGAAGCCCACAATCACATCAACTCCAATGCAGCAATCAGGCATCAACGATTTAATCTTTTCAACCCGTGATCGGTAAAGATCACTTAAGTACCGACGTTTCATGCTTTGCAGCAGCACATCGCTTCCGGATTGAAGGGGAATATGAAAGTGAGGGACAAATTTTCTGGATTGGGCAACAAACTCAATGATCTCATCAGACAAAAGATTCGGTTCAATTGACGAAATTCTAAATCGCTCAATCCCTTCTACTTTATCCAGCTCTTTAATGAGGTCAATAAACTTTTCTTTTCTTCGTCCATTTTGTATGCCAAAGTCGCCAATGTTGACTCCCGTTAGTACCACCTCTTTGATGTTTGTTTTAGCAATTTGCCGTGCTTGCTCAAGGACATTGGCAATACGATCACTTCTACTTTTTCCTCTTGCCAGCGGGATCGTACAAAACGTGCAACCATAATTGCAACCGTCCTGAACTTTAAGAAACGTCCTGGTACGGTCTGCCATGGAAAAGGCCGAATGATAGGTTTTCGCTGCTTGAATCTCGGATGCAAAAACCCCCTGCTTGGTAAAATCTTCGAGATAGTCAAAGAGTTGAAATTTTTCAGCCGCACCAAGGACAGCGTCAACACCTGGTATTTCAGAAATCTCCTTGGGTTTCAGTTGGGCATAGCAGCCAATGATGGTCACAAAACTGTCCGGAGATATCTTTTTGGCTTCTCGTACAATCTTACGACACTTTTTATCCGCATTTTCGGTGACGGAGCAGGTGTTGATGATGAAGATATCAGGCTGATCTGAAAAAGCTACTTTAGCGTAGCCTC
>CAZQJU010000194.1:0-4269 GCA_964593185.1 uncultured Roseivirgaceae bacterium | reverse complement strand
AGTTGACCTTGACGGTTGTTCGATCGTTGTTTACCGGTGACTACCAAATGGTGCAGCTCAATGGCCCTTCACCGTTTGATACCTACACTTTTTCGGGTGATGGAATTGATGAGATCTTTATCAACATAAATCAAGATGGTGACTTTTCTTTTGAAGAAGTCACGCTGGAGCCCTTACGAATTGCCAATGCATTGACCCTGGCTCCTCAAGCTTTCAGTTTTGTGCTGGATGATGTCAGCGATGATGTGGTGTTCAATGATTCACAAGCGACCGGACTATCGTTTTCGAACTCACCAATTCTTCTAGGGACAGCCGACGAGCAGGGGAGATACGTAGACGGAGATGAAAGCAGTTTTTTCATGACCATTAAAGATGATGTTTCGGGACTCTCCGGATCAGCTGTTGATGTAAGGTTTAAGTTGTATCAAGATGTAGAGCTTTTTGTTTTCGAAGGCAATACCAGTGATGCCTGGGACGAAGCTTCGAACTGGTCCACCGGAGAAGTTCCTGGTTCAGATGATATTGTCGTTATATCGACATTGGCAACCTTCCAGCCTGTAATTAACGCAGATGTGGAGGTAGAGGACCTCATCATTCAGTTCGATATATCACTGACCATTGCTAGCGGTAGTATGAAAGTGAATAATGATTTCATTAATGAAGGTCTGTTATTTGTAACTGAGGGAGCTTCGATTGTTTTGCTGGGAGAGCGATCTGGATCCGGAGAAACACAGATCGAAAGGTCAATTAGCATCGATGGAGCTTTGAGCATTTTTGGACTACCTGTTGAAGAGCTTAGCGTTGAAGATATCGAATTCAGTCATATATTTGATTACGATAATAACACGCAGAACTTTTTCGTACCCTCCTCAGGCACCGTGATCACCCCTGGGAAAGGCTATTTCGGTTCTGCACCAAGTGCCCCGTACCCCGTACGTGGACCTCTTTCATGGGGGACCGTAAATACCGGGGTGACCTTAGGTTTAGATGGATTTAATATGGTTGCTAACCCGTACGGAGCTGCCATAGATGCAACCTCTTTCTTTGCTAATGTTGACAATACGAACAATACGACAGGTACGGCTTATCTATGGAATGATGGTGGAGTGAATCTTTTTCCCCAAAATTTACGTGGCGGTGACTACATTACGATCAACTCACTAGGCGTTGCCGGAGGACCGATAGATCCTGGAAATGGTGTTGCGGGATCAAAGAGTACCGCTGATTTTAATGGAAGCTTCACATCCTTCCAGGGGTTCTTCGTAGAAGCAACGCAGGCCGGTAATGTTTCCTTTGTGCCAGATATGCAAGTTGTTGGTGACAATGCAAGTGATGGCTTTTTTAGAACTGCCACAGAAGAGCGTAACATTGTTAAGCTTGCATTGCACAATGATGAAATCTACAATGAGATCATTGTAGGTTTGGTTGAAGAAGCCACCTTCGGAGATGATTATAGCCTGGATGCTACAAAGTTCATAGGGAATGAAAAATTGTCATTCTACTCCCTGCAAGGGGAAAAGAAATATGCTATCCAAGCGATACCAAAGATCATAGATGGAGACATTCGATCCGTGGATTTGGGATTTCAGGTTGCCAGAGAAGGACAATACACGATTGATGTGGTCTCACTCGAGAATATCGGCGAAGATCTGATGCTTACGCTCATTGACAATGAAACGGGAGTCGCCTATCCGCTGGAACAAGAATCTTTAATCGCATTCTCAACAAATGAAGGCACTCATTTGGATCGCTTTACAGTTACCTTCTCTAAGCAGCCTTTGTCAGTGTTAGACCAATTGGATGCATCAATCAAAGTTTATGGCCATTCCCATGAACTAACTATTGAGACAAAAGACGATGCTGGATCCATCACGATTCACGATATACAGGGTAGAATGCTTTTCAACGAAGAGGTTGAATTTGTTGACGGTCGTGCAACGATTTATCCCGGGTTGAGCGCCCATCAAGTGTATGTACTACAAGTTCAGCAAGGTAAAGTGAAGTTTTTGTTAAATAAATAAACCACGAGAGATATTATGAAATACTTAGATAAATCGATCCTTTTTACAGTTTTCTTTCTTCTTTGCTTTGTTTCGTTTGCGCAACCTCCAGGTCCTCCGGCTACACCGATAGATGGGGGACTTGGCCTGCTTTTGGCGGGAGGGGTGGCTTACGGATTAAAGAAACTCAAGGACGCGCGTAAGAGCAGTTAGCGTCTAGGATCTCATAAGATTCCTGAACACAAGACTAAATCTCGTAAGGCAGGAAGTTGCTTACATCGCCTCCATAGCGATGTACTTCTCGAATGATACTGGAGCTGATCGGTGCTAATTCGGGTGAAGTGATCAAGAAAACGGTCTCAAGTTCAGCATTCAGGTATCTATTGACCTGTGAAATACTGTTTTCGTACTCAAAGTCCGTCGTATTTCGGAGCCCTCTCAGTAGAAATTTGGCATCGTATTTCTTTGCCAGCTGAGCAGTAAGTTCGTCGTACACCATCACGCTCACGCGATCCTCGCCTTGGAAAGCACTGTTGATCTTGTCCACCATCAAATCGAGCTCAAAGTACCGTTTGTTTTTTTTGCTATTGTGACCAATCGAAATCACCACTTGATCAAAAATGTTAAGCCCTCGCATGACGATATCAAAGTGACCTTTGGTGAAAGGGTCAAAGGATCCGGGAAATAAAGCCGTCTTCATTGGGTGAAAATTACATGCAGAGATATCCCCCTAGCACATCAAAATAAAGATGATCAGGGAGATCATCAAACTGATACCTAAACTTAAGAAACGAAGGTCTGGAACCAAAGGAGATGTTGTGAATGTACTTTTTAAGCATCTTCATCTCTTCGGAATTTTGTTTAATAAAGCCCCATAAGAAAAGCTGATGCTTCTTTGGACTCATTTTCATCTCCTGAAACACCAACATAATGTACTTGAGGATGTCTTCTCTTTTTCTGGAGGAGAATTGGTTGTAAAAGAGAATCTTGTCGTTTTCGGTGACCAGGACATGGAAAACGCCTCTGTCCATTAGGCAGTACATTCCTTTTTCTTTTATGTGCTCTGCATGCTTCAGCACACTTTCAATAAAGGAACTACCCTGATGAATGATATGGACCTTCTTTTTCTTGTAAATGGACTCCATCCACCGACAAAGCTTAGTTTCTGCTGCAAAAACGTTCACTGTGTCTGCGCTTATCTGCTTGTAGTAGTTGACTTCTTCGAAGGAGGTCTTTATTTCACTGTTCAGCGCCAAATAGTCACCAGCACTTTCCTGGACAAACATGTTTCCGGGAACGAGTGTGAATTTATGCGTCTTTAAGCAGAGCTTGACGTCTTTCCAAAATCCTGCCGTGAGGAATTCATGGTTGTCAAGAATTTGCTTTATCAGCTTGAGACGCCCGTTGACCGTTTTCACACCTCGTAAGATGTAGTCTTCGAGCGCCATGCATTGATTGTCCTGGGAATCGACAACTGCAAATTGTAAATCATAGATACCTACTTGCATCACCAACGAGTAGTGATCCAGTTCGTCAATAGTGAATTTGCTGTCTTTTACACGATTGACTCGTTTGAATGTAGATGTCTCTTCAGCAACCAAAATATATTTTTACTCCCAGTTACCCGCCGTTGTTACACTGACACGTGAGCCAAATCGAAGCGGTTTTCGGGTATTGTACTCACTATCTTCGTCTCGCGTAGGATCCACTGGTTTAGGGTTTCTCACTTCTATGGCATTTACCAGCAAACCTGCTTTGGTAATCTTGTCGGCCCAGATAACAAATTCAGTTTGTGGCTCAACACCGGGAACATATTGGAAGGTTGCCAGGTTGAAGCGCGGCCATTTTGCCTGAGAGAAAAGGGAATCCATCACCAATCGAGTACCCAATGTATCGATGTCAACTACAATGCTGTCTTTGCCATAAGGTAGCGTGATGATGGTTTCAGATCGTTCGGTCAAATAGAAGCTTCCGGTATCGATAAATGCAATCAGCTTATCCCAATCACTGGTATACTGTCCGTTCACTTGCATGTATGCAGTTTCTGCATCACGGATCATTTTAAGCTGCTCAATAATTCTGGCTTCGGCTGAAGCAATTCGCTTTTTCTCGTCGATAGATGATTTGATACTGTAGACCAGAAATACGGCCAAACATACCCACACGACAAGCATGACCAGAGAAATAATTTTCGTTTTACTCATTACTATTTATCTTATTAAGCTAGGTTTTTGCAATTATAAATATTTAATGCTGATTCTAGAAGCTG
>CAZQJU010000193.1:0-4270 GCA_964593185.1 uncultured Roseivirgaceae bacterium | reverse complement strand
GTAGACTCCCATTCTACACAGAAACCATCCTTCTTTTGCGTTTTATTATTTATTTACCTAAGAGACCTCATACTATTCACAAACTAAAAAACCCATAGAGCATTCTCTATGGGCTAATTTGAACATCTTAAGGTCTGCTATTACCTAAACGGTAACACTATCCTGATCTCTACACTGGAATTAGTCGATGGCATTGGAAATGAACAAAGCAGAAGCATCTATTAACTCCTGGGACTGGGTTTCGTCAGAAAAATACCCTACATGGCTGTCACTGCCTGCAATGAATTCAAACTCATGATTGATGCCCAGTTCATTGGCTTTTGTTTCCATTTCACAGGCCCCATACGCTAAAATTGGAAAAGGGAAAATGTCCGTAGCTTCGCGATTGCAAGGTACTACCTGATCAAATTCCTCGTGCACCATGTAGATCGGGATATCAGCATTATTGTCCATCCAATTATCCCTTACAATTGATCCAGAAAACGCAATTACACCTTTAACTTCAGAGGATACATTGATGTCATTCGAGTTGCCCTCAATGCCACCGTGATTGTCCAAATGTGTCTGAATGTAGTCAGGCACTGCGTCTCCACTATCAAAAAATGCGGCATGGTTCGCAACAATAGCTCCGGCAGATACACCCCCAACAAACATATTCGTGGGATCGATTCCGTAATCATTGGAATTCTGTGCATTGTCTCTTAAAAACCGAATGGCGGCTCTCATATCGGCAATACTCATAATCACCCCCTCACTAAAGGCTACGGAGTCCGAAACAGCCGGGTCATTGATTAAGCGATAGGCAATGCTGGCTACCACATAGCCCTTCCTGGCGTATGATCTACAAATCTCCCTAATCTGGGTTTTTGTACCACTGACAAATGCACCTCCATGTGCCAGGACGAGTGTTGCTCGAGAAGTATTGTTATCTCCTTGGGGCTCGTAGATATCCAGAAACAAATCTGACTCGAATCCGACCAAAGGGGTGTTGGCACCGTACTTTACATCATAAGTCTCATCCAATTCGGTAAAAACATCATTTACATACCTTCCATTTACAACACCATCTTCGTCATCGCCACATGCTACTGCTACAGCAACAATCAGCATTCCTGTAAAAACTTTTTTCAAAACCATTTTATTAAAACAAATGCCAACCCATTCGGTTGGGTTGGCATTTCTAAATTCTAGTATAGCTAGTTAGTTCATCAATTGATCAAACATCAGAGATACATAGTAGATAGGTCCTATGTTAGGACCCCCCAAACTTTGAATGTAGGTCTCACCCAAAATATTGGAACCTCCTACTTTGACAATCGATTTAAGTTCAGGGAGTCTCAGGCTCACCTGTGCATCAAAGGTACTGTAGGAAGGAACCGGGCCTCTGGCAAAAGAGGATTCCCACTGGAACGCCTCTTGCCATCTGTAGGTCACATTGAACCCGATGTTGTCTGTCACCTTTCTGTTTCCAAAATTGATGTTGTACTTATGCTCTGGAGTGTTAAACTCTGACAAGTTATTGTTAGAAAACCCACCAATCAACTGACTCCAGGTGTAGTTACCACCAATCGTATATCCCTTAGGTAAATTGTACGTAAGTCCTAAGGCAAATCCTTGCGCAGTGACCTCATCCTCGATGTTGGAATAAATCTGCGCGGTGTTACCGGTGGTAACTCCAGGACTCACAAGCGTAAGCGCTGAACCATTCAGCAACGTTGCGTAATTTGGGGTTCCATCGGGATTTTCCTCAGCGATGATGACTTGGATTTGCGTGATGAAGTCTTGATAGGTATTATGATAATAAACTGCATCCACCAACAGTTTATTACTGATCAAACTTTTGTATCCGACTTCAATCGATCTGACTCTCTCCGGAACCACCGGCTTCACATCCGACTCCTCAAAGGTGTTTAGGATACTTGGATCAAATCCACCTGTGGCAAAAAAGTTATTTCTGAAATCCAAGACTGAACCCGCTTGAAAAGACAAGTAATCAGTCCCGTTTGAACTTAGCCTGGCCAATCCATAATCGTCATAATTCGCCTGCAGCCCTCCCAAGAGTCGATTGGAAATAATGTTTAGATCGATGAATTGACCTTGCGTAGTAGGAAATCTAAAACCTGACTGAATTGAACCTCGAATGTTATGGTTTTGAGCTATCGTCCACACTGCAGAAAGCCGTGGGTTGGTTTGTGCATCAAAGTTTTCATTTTTGTCAAATCGGAAACTTCCACTCAATTTTAGGTTGTCCAGTAGATTATACCCGGCTTGCACAAAAGCTCCAAACTCATTGATTTGAATACCACCATCTGCATCAGGAAAAATGGTGCCATTGGAACGCAGGTCATAGATTCGATAGCTACCTCCAACTTGAAGATCGAAGGCGTCAATCTCGTTTTTGAAGTCGTATTGCGCTTCCGTATGATATAGCTTAGTTTGATCTGCGAAGCGAGGGCCAAATGGAACAACCCCTTCCAAACCTCTTAGCTTATTAGCCTCGAACTGTGCAGGATTATCTTCTGGATTCACGGGCTGAGCAAGTAGATCAGTCTGCTCTCTTGCGTAAGTATGCGCTGCTAACGAAATGGGCAAAGCCTGCGCCATGGTCTCCTGGTTTCTCATCAATGCTCCAAACTCTCCTGGTTGAAAACCCTGTTGGTTTAGATAATCAATATAATTCACACCATAATTGGCCAGCCATCTTGTAATACTCCCATTTACTCCATCGGTACGAATGGTATTCATTCGTAAAGCTAAGAACTCAGCAATATAGGAGTCTCCAGAATCTTCGGCTGTAACATACGATCGAAGAAAGAAATTATCCGACCTTAACTGAAGTCGATGTTGCTGAATGCCAAAGTTGGATAGTGAATAACGCTGCGCGCCTGTGTAGATACTAGTACCCGCACCCGAATTAAACAAGTAACTCAATTCAAGTTTATCATTTAATCGATAGTAAAGTCCTGCATTGAGCTTTAGATTCTCCGAACCATAATCCACGATGTCTGCTTCTCTAAATGGCGTTACTGAAACAACGTGATTCGGCAAATCGCCTGCATCCGAATACGTTCTTGCACTCACTCCAGGTCCAAAAGCTCGTCCACCAGCCAACGCATTAAAATCTCCACTTAACGGGAAAATAGCCAAATTAATCGCCGCCTCATCGCCATGAAAATGCAAGCGATCAGCTCCGGGATTATCTCCTCCAATACTTGCAAAAGGATTATTGGCTTCATTACGGTCGAAATCACTTGTACCATGCCAATCATCCGCATACGAATAGGTAGCGTTCAACTTGAAGGCAAACTTGTTATTAAACGCTTTAGCATACCGAACTGAAAACGTGTTGAGCAAAGCGGCATCTTGGTCCGCATCGCTACTTACGTGATTCACACCGGTTTTTACGTAGGCGCTTAAGCCTTGATAGTCAAATGGATTCTTACTGTTTACCAATAGAACCCCGTTGAATGCGTTGGGGCCATACAAAGCAGACGAGGCTCCTGGCAATAGCTCTACACTCTCCACATCCAAAACAGACGGACCATTCAAATTACCGATCGGAAAGTTCAGTGCAGGGGCCTGCGTATCCATCCCGTCGATTAATTGCACGAAACGCGTATTTCCTGTGGATGCAAAACCGCGTGTATTCAGGATTTGAAAATTGATACTACTGGTAGCCACGTCAACACCTTTCAGATTTGCTATGGCCTTGTAATACGTATCCGCAGAGGCATTCTGAACGGCCAAAATGTCCATTTTCTCAATACTTACCGGAGATTGAAGAATACTTTCTTCTACCCTGGAAGCGGAGACCACAACCTCCTGACCAAGCAACGTAGACTCCAGCAATTGTACATTAATATCGTTAGTAGATGAGGTGATTTCAAAACGTTGTGTTTCGTAGCCTACATAGGAAACCACCAAGGTAAACGGTGGCGCAGATTGTACCGTCAAAGAGAAGTCTCCATTTAGCTCGGTGATGGTCCCCAAAACCGTTCCTTCCACCAAGACATTCACACCAATCAACCCTTCTCCTGACTCATCCGAGACATTTCCACTAATCGTGGTTTGGGCGTAACCACCTATTGAAAACAATAGCAGTACCGGCACCAAAATCATCTTCGTAAAATTTCTATTCATAAGGTCGCTGTTTATTAAGATTTCGTTTAAGAAAATAATAATAGGTAAAATAACCGTAAAAGCGGCATTTTTAAGCGCGAAATCCAGCTTTACGAAAGCAAATTTCCAATCCTAAACTATTATGCATGCA
>CAZQJU010000192.1:0-4367 GCA_964593185.1 uncultured Roseivirgaceae bacterium | reverse complement strand
TATGATATTTGTGAAAACACACCGATCAATGCAGTCCAGTTCAACGATGCCTCTACGTTCAATTGCAACCCAGGCGTAAGTCCGGATAACCCCAACATTGTCATGCGACATACGCAATTTGTGTACGGAACCAATTACCTCCCCGGTGCCATTCGAGAAATCTCCCTGGACCACGGAGGGACGAAGGTAGACATCACGGATGTAAACGGAAATCCCATCAGCTTGGAAACTCGTGGTACCGCCGGACTACTCGTAACTGGGGCGTTTTTCGGTGAAATCGTGGCCGTACCAGCTCCCGCCAATGGACCAAACAATGTGACCTTACCCCTATCTGCCCCTGCCAATCCGGCTAATGCCATCGGCAGCCAGTTTGAAATCACCTTGTTCAATTGGAATGTCTGCAACCCCTACAACAATGACCCAGTAAATCCCAACTATGAGGATGCAGTGTTAGAAACTGTGCTCATTACAATCGTAGAAGACCCTGACCCCTCCTATCTCGCCCGTACCGGAGGCCCCGGTGGTACAATAGCGACTAGTTTTTGCATCAATGAAGTCATTTATTTCGACAATCTAACTCCTGGAGGACCTTATGACTTCCGGTGGGAATTTTACGATGGGCCCAGCGACACCGATCCCTTACTCGGAACTTCGAATGTGCAGAGTCCTACCTTTCAATTTGCGACCGGAGGTGATAAGTTAGTTCGTCTAATCGCTACAGATCCCAATGCGAATGGCGTCTGTGAAGTCATCTACGACGACATTGTGAACATTTCTCCAGATGCCATCGCCAGCTTTAGCACAACGGATGCTGGTTTTCTGAATGTCATTGATCCCGTATTTTGCCAGACAGGTGCAGCGGTGTTCGAAGTAGGATTTGTGGACAACACCGTATTAGTACCTAATACAGAACTCCGTTTTGAATTCTTTCGCGAAGGAAACCCTCCCGACATGGGTAATCCGGATTTTACTGAACCTGCAGACGGGTCGTTTCGAACCAATACGATTCCTCCCTTCACCCGGCTGTTTGGAAATGAAGAATATGTCATTGTTCGATTGAATGCCAGAAACTCCTTTACCAACTGCAGCAGTATCGCAGAAGACACGGTTTTTGTCTACGGTAGACCTCAACCTGATTTTGATGCCGATGAAGCCTGTGAAGGACAGGCTACACATTTTACAAGCATTGCCGATTCCATAGCTTCATTAACGACAAGAGTCAATAATGATTATGTTGTGCTTTACGAGTGGGATTTTAGCTACGATGGCACATTCAATACGGAACTCACACGCAGCAACAATGCAGAGTTTGAACGATTCCTTGACGGGAATGATACGCCAATAGGCACCGAGCCCACCCTATCGCTCCCAGGTACTTATCGGGTAGCCTTGCGCATGACAACGCTGAAGGGACAATGCAGTGATCTAGTTTCTTTTCCCGTGACGGTCCATCCAAATCCAAATGCACAATTACAGATCAATCCCACCGAAATATGTCCCGGGGAGTCCATTGACTTCACCAATACCTCCAGCAATGGCGGCACGACACAGTATACACTAGAGATAATCCATCCACCGAGCGCATTCTCGTTTTCTGCTGCGCTGCTCGATGCGGACACTTCTTTTGTCTTCTTCAACCCAGACGATACCTCGCGAACCTATCAGGCCCACATCACCGCAGCATCTGACGTAGGATGCATCAACACCAGCACCACGCAGGATATCACCGTGAATCCTGATAAGGAAGTTGGTTTCTCAGACCCTAACTACCGTTTTTTCGGAACGAATTGTTCTCCATGGGTCAGCACAATGGAAGTGGACCAGGAAACCATTGATTTGAATGCGACACAATATCAATGGACGTTACTTGATGGAATGGAGTTGATAGATGGTTATCCGATCACAGTAAATGCCAATGAGGCCAGCTTTAATACCCTCAACTATCAGATCGAGAATGTTTCCGATGAAATCAAGGTGTATCAGATGATTTTGGACGCTGAAAAAGAAGGGTTGTGTATTGCCAATGATACGTTCAACATTCAACTTAGTCCACAACCATTAGCAGACTTCACCATCGAAAAAGATGAACAATGCGAACAACTCATTCTAAGATTAGAAGCTTCCCAAAAAGGGCTCAATGAATACCAATGGAGCTTTAACCCTGCACCAACCCTGATAGTGGATAATGATGATGTAGTGGAGATTAGTTACGCGAGAGAAGCCAACACCGGAGCGGACTTCAATGCGACAATCAGCCTGATCACCACCAACCTGGCTTCCTGCCAAAGTGATCCGGAGATTCGTATCGAAACCGTAGCCAGGCAACGTCCCGAATCCATGGCCGAATTTACACTCGATCCTACGGAGCTCCAGCTACCCGAAAACGAAGTTCGCATTACCAACCTTAGTACGGCAGGAGACTCAGCAACTTACGCATGGGATTTCGGTGACGGAAACAGCTCAGCCGAGGAAGACCCCGGCACACATACCTATGCTCAATTTGGGAGCTACCAAATAACGCTGGATGTCACAGATCAATTCTGTACGGTCAGTACCTCACAAGTGATCACAGTGCTGCCCACGGCTCCTGTACTGGATTTTGAAGCCGATGTCCTGGAAGGCTGTGCCCCACTGACTGTGCAATTCACCAACCTTTCCCAATTCGCAGAATCCGGAGCATTTCTTTGGGAATTTGGAGATGGAACTATTTCCAGAGCTGACAATCCAACGCACACCTACTTTCAATCCGGGACATTCTCGGTCAGGCTGCGTGGAGAAAATCAATTCGGTGAAGTATCTGAAGTGCAAAAAGAAGACTACATCACGGTTTTTCCCAGACCATTTGCTGACTTCATCGTATCGGCAAGAGTTGTGGTTATTCCAGATCAAATCGCGGTATTTAATAACCTTAGTGAAAATGCAACAAGCTTCTTTTGGGATTTTGGTGACGGAAATACCTCCACCGAAAGGATGCCAAGGCACAATTACACCCAGGAGGGATTCTACGACATTACCCTGGTAGCCTCTAATGAATTGGGATGCGTAGATACGCTATTTCGACCTGCCGAGGTGGAGGCAATCTCAGGTGGCGATGTACGAACCCCGAATGCCTTCACACCTAACTTAAACGGCCCTGGAACCGAAGGAAATCCCATCAATGGTGGAGATCCAGCTCGCATTAATGACGTATTCCTTCCTCGCGTAAGAGGAGTAGAACGCTTCAAAATGTATGTGTATAACAAATGGGGAGAAATGCTCTTTAAAAGCGAATCTCAAACCGAAGGTTGGGATGGTTATTATAGAGGCAGGTTGGCACCGGCAGGTGTCTATGTTTACAAGCTAGAGCTCCGTTTTTCGGATGGGCAAGAAGCGACACGTGTTGGGGACGTAACATTGATTCGATGAAAAGAATTCTTGTCACATGCATCCTGTTTTCACTTCTTCTACATTTCCTCTTAGGGCAGGACGCACAGTACTCACAGTTCTACTCCAATCCCCTCTACCTGAATCCTGCTTTTGCGGGAACGGCAACGGATACACGCGCGGTAATGATCCATCGGATTCAGTGGCCCAACCTGCCCAGAGCTTTTACCAACTCCACCGTATCTCTTGATTACAACGCGAGCAATATCAACAGTGGATTTGGTCTCATGGTCCAGCAAGATCGGCAAGGTAGTGCCGCATTGCAAAACACCACAGCATCATTCATTTACTCGTATCAGGCAAACTTCAACGATCGGTTCGTATTCCGCCCTGCCATTCGATTTGGGTACGCCTTCCGAAGCATTGACCGCACGAAGTTGATCTTAGGAGATCAGATTGATTTCGGCATTGACGGCACTCCTTCTCAAGATCCTCAGGTAAATGCGATACGCTTGCAGGATCACTGGGACATTGGAGCCGGATTTCTGCTCTACACCCGTAAGAACTGGATTGGAGTGGGAATTGAGCATCTCACACGCCCAAACCGTTCCTTGCTGGAAGGAGTAGACAAGCTCCCTGCCCGATATTCACTGCATATCGGTGGAAGGTATCCATTGCCAAACGTTCCTGGAAATTACGGTATGGCTCCAACCATCGCCCCAAGTCTTTTGTATCGAAGACAAGGTGTGTTTCAACAGCTGGATGCGGGTGCTTCCATTCACCTACAACCCGTCATTTTTGGGCTATACTACCGAGGATTACCGATTTTGGAGAATCCTGCCGGTCAGGTAAATCAAGACGGAGTGATCCTGTTGATTGGGTGGGAATACTACAATTTTGAGTTTGGCTACAGCTTTGACGTACACATATCTAAAATTGACCCGGTCGCGGGCGGAGGTGCGCACGAATTCTCTTTGGTATACAATTTCAAAATACCTCGAAGC
>CAZQJU010000191.1:3167-4389 GCA_964593185.1 uncultured Roseivirgaceae bacterium | reverse complement strand
ATGGTAAATTGCGTACCTCCTGAAGTACCTGCATTGTCCGTTTTTACTTCAATAATGAAAGGATCCTGGGCATTTGCCTGCAAGACAATGCTAAGAAGTAGTGCGATGATGTGTAATGTTTTCATTTTCTTGTGGATTATAATATGTATTGGATGTTATCGGTGTGCTGGATGATAGTAGTAGTAGTCTTTCCATCGGCCGCCCAGGCAGATCCTGCTATCGTTGATGAATAGTCTTCGTAAGGATAAGTGATAGGAAAGCTGAATCTCGTGCGAACTCCCTAAGTCGATGACGTTGGTAGCATTGGTATCGTAGGCATAGTTGATCTCCAGCCCATTTTGAAACCGCATACCCATCAGGATGATAGGTCCATTTCCTTTCAAATACCCAAGCCCAAGAGAGAACTGATCAAAGTACTGCAGGGAGATGCTTCCTTCGAGTTCGTTGGGGTTTCGCCTAGCGAATCTGGCGAGTCCCGAGAAGTACAGACTGTACAGCTGATTAAGATCTGCTCGGTAGCCACCATTTAAAATGAGGTCTGCGGGCTCATTGCTGTCTTGCCCTATGGATGACAAGGAAGGAACAGCCGCCGAAAACATCATCCTATGGGTAGAAACCTGCACACCAAAGCCCGAGTAAAGCCTTGTTTCGTTTACATCCGTGAATGCAGGATCCAGCAGTTGATCCTCCGTTGGAGTAAAGGCGACGGAATTGACGCCCAATCGAAGTCCAAAAGAAAGGATCGCACGTGAATTGGCCTCTAGCGGCAAATGATACGATCCATCTGCGGCAAAATTGATTTCCGAGTTTCCTCCGACATTGTAAGAAACAACATTCAATCCGCCACCGGCATTGAATGAAAAGGGTCCATGAAAGGAGAAACCAGTGGTTTGCGGAGCCCCGTCGACGCTATTGAATCCCGATTTATGAAAGACAGAAGCTTTGGCTGTGGCGATGCTTCCGGAAAATGCAGGGCTAAAAAATTCTTGGTTGAATTGAAATAGACTTAGCCTTGTTTCGGACTGCCCGCGCAACAAGGTGCCCATTCCAATGAATGTACAAAGCAAGAAAATTCGTAATACAGTGTGGCTGTGATTTTTCATGATTAATTCATTTATTCATTTTCGATAATTATTTTTTGGATTTTAGAATTGATTTCTCCCAGGTACTTCGTGCCGACCCCGTACGGCAGCCCAAGCTGGCAGCGCGGCTACAACCGGCG
>CAZQJU010000191.1:0-3157 GCA_964593185.1 uncultured Roseivirgaceae bacterium | reverse complement strand
GGTTCGGCAGTTTCAGCACTCGCTTGTCGACATCAATGCTTCTGATAAGCTCCGAGTTGACCAGGATGTGATCATGAATTCGAATGAACCCGAAGGGCATAATTCTTTTATGAATTACACTTAGTGGTTTAATAGCAAAGAAGTTATTGTCAAGGGTTACCAGATTACACAAGAACTGTGTACCGTAGATGTATTGGATGCTGGATACCAGGATCGAGGCTACAACATCGCCATCTATCTTCCTGACATATAATCGTTCTTTTTTCATGCAGTAAAAAAAGAGCGTGGGATAGTCAGAAATCCCTGAGGTACGTAGACGTACCCCTACCTGTCGTAGAAATCAGTTTTTGGGAGTAAAAGGAAAGCTGAAATGCCTCCTTTTTGACAAATTGGACTAAAAGGAATGGATGTACGTCGCGTTTCTGCTACTAGAAAACATCCAATTTTTTAAGAAATTCCTCTTTATAAAGTTTACCGATGGATACAAAATATTTCCCCACCTCAATTTGATTGTCCGAGACATTGATGTTTTTGATGTGTTCTGCGTTGACGATAAAGGATCGATGACAGCGGATGAAATCCGTAGAGTTGAGTTTTTCTTCCATTTTATGCAGCGGTATCCTTACTTTAATCACCTCATCTTCCAGACCAATGAGGCAATCTTTGTTTTTCACCTCGATGTACCGCACATCGGAAATCTGGACTTTGGTCAGGATACCTGAAGACTTAAGAAAGATCTTGTCGTTGGTAATTTGGTCTGCTTGCTTCCAATCAGCGGCCGGAGCATCCGATTTTCGTTTCGGATTTGAAAACTCGTGAATGGCGATTTCGATGGAGGCCTGAAGATTGCTTTGATCAAAGGGTTTAACCAGAAATGCAGAGGGATACACCTTGGCGGCCTTAGCGAAGGTAGCTTGATCATTCGCAGAGGAAATGATGATTGCCGGCAAGGGATTCTTCTCGTTCAGATCCCGAATGATATCGATTCCGGTTTTTTCCCCTTGCAACTGAATGTCCACCAGCACCAAATCAGGTTGTGTGGCTGCGATCAGTCGGAGCGCATCTTCTCCTTTGGCGGTCGTCCCCACTAACTCATACCCCAATTCTTCAATGGCCATCTCAGCCTTGCTTGCATGAATGATATCGTCTTCAATCACAAAGATTTTCAATTTGGACATGGGATCAACTCTTTAACATTCTCAATTGTAAATTAATTATTATCAATTGTAAAAGTGCTGAAATTCGGCATTTATTGACAATTAGTAGGGTGTACGGCCACCTTTTTCCACAATTTGCTATCCTACGATTCGCTGACGCTTGTAAGCACCTGAAGCTGCTGAGGAATCGTGATGGTAAAAACGGTTCCAACATTTTCTTTACTCTTGACGGTTATTTTAAAGTTGTTCAATTCAACAAAGTCTTTCACTAAAATCATTCCAAGTCCCACACCCGATTCACTGTTCGTCCCCTTTCGGATGTCCTGCGTTCCATAATGGGTGAGTAAATCCCGGGCGGTTTGTGTTGACATACCAATTCCATTGTCTGAAATGATCAAATCCATGGCATTTGCGCTCGGGGTCAAGTCAATATTGACAGTGCCTCCTTTGTTAGAGAACTTGATCGCATTTGAAATCAGATTTCTGATCACCGTTCCGAAGGAATTCCGGTCACATTTTACCACGACACCCTCCTGAACATTATTGTGCAACTGCACCTCTTTCTTATTGGCTTCATCCAAGTAATACGTAATACATTCATACACCAATTGATGCAAGTCATGATCCAACGGCTCATTTCGAACGACGTCCTGCTCGTGTGCACTCCATTTCACCAAATTGTCCAACAGGTCAAGTAGTCCTTTGGCAGACTCATCCATTCGATTGCTGATGGCCTCAATACGGTCAAAATCTTCCTGGCGGACATAATAGTTCAATAACGAGCCTATATCGTACAAAGCAGATACCGGACCTCTGATGTCGTGGGCCACCACACCGATCAGTTTGACCAGCTTTTCATTGGAAGCTGAAAGTTCGTGTGATTGTTCTTGAAGTAGCTTAGTTCTGTGGTGGATTAAATGCTCAAGTTTCCGCTTGCTATTTTTCCAGACGAAAACTCGATAAAAGACAAAGGATCCTACTAACCCAAAATAGAGTAGGTACGCGTAGGGGTTTGCCCAGACCGGTGGCAAGACTTCGATCTTGAGCGAAGAGGGATTTCCCCAATGCCCGTCGAAGTTGGTCGTCCGCACATCCAAGGTATATGTTCCTGCCTTAAGATCCGTGAAGGAGATTTTGTTCTTACAGGCAATCCAATTGGCATTGCCAATTTCCCGAATTCTGTACTGAAATAAGGCTTTCGAAGCAGCAAAGATCTGATTATTAAAAAATGTGATGCTTAGGAAATCATCGTCGTAGTCTAAGGGGATTTCGGAGGGAATACCCAATAGAGCGTGGTATTCGATCGAATCTCCTTTTTGTAGTTGGAAATCTTCGAAAACAACTTGGGCATCTTGCTCCGACCTCAAAAAACGGCTAGGATCAAAATGTGAATACCCCTCTGTTCCTCCCAGATAGATTTCGCCATCGTCAGCCAAGTAGACCGCTCCTTCAATGAACCGATTTCCTTGCAAACCGTCTTCTTTCTTTAAGGTGAGCCACTCCTCTGTTGCTGTATTGTATTGATTGACCCCATTACTTGTCGTAATCCAAAGCACTCCTGACGTATCCTGCACTACACCTGTAGTTGAATTCGATGCCAGCCCCTCCTGGGTAGTGATCCACCTCAATACATTTTCGCCATCAAACAGTACAAGCCCTTCATCTGTAGACACCCAGATCTTTTCCGGTTCCACAGCCGCAATGTGATTAATTTTAATAGAGTCAAGTCGACTACTTGTGGAGGCATAGGTCTCCTGCACCATGTCAAATATCTTCAACCCTGATGTGAAGCCAGCATAAGCACGATCTTCGATGATCGCCAGACTGTAACCATACCCCGCCACGCTCACTGGGTAATCGGTCACCTCGTACGTCTGTGGATCAATTTTTACTAACCCGGTTCCGGTCATGGCCCACATATCCCCCTTATAATTGATTATTTTTTTGGTATAAAGTGACGCGAGCTCATCAATGAGGTGCTTCTTGTACCGTTCTCCCTT
>CAZQJU010000190.1:0-4456 GCA_964593185.1 uncultured Roseivirgaceae bacterium | reverse complement strand
CTCTATATAATTATATAAGTAAAATGCCTATTTATTTATAAGAATTGGCCACGATACGTACAATCGGTTGAATGAGTCATCTTTGAATTGTAATTAGGTAAACATTAAGAGCTATGAGAAAAAGATTAACCAATCTATTCAATCCATCCCACTCACTTTGTTTGAAACAATCCCAGTCAGGCATTTGGATGGTGAAGAAAAAATTTAATGTGGTTTACATGGGATCGAAGGAAAAGTGCCAGATGTACCTGTCTCACTTGAAGGCAGCTTAAAGATATATCCAGCCAGGTATGTGAATAGAGGAGCCCCGCGGAAGCGGGGTTTTTTTATGTCAATTGAAAAGAATTGGCTTTTGATCAACCAATACAAAGTAAATTTTCACCTCAACAAAAACACTTTTAACAGTTTTATAGTTCTTACTATATCAACTCTGAACTATTGAAATCTGTATTAAAAGCGGCTTTTTTCATTGCAGCCCAGGTTTACTTCGTTGCATTTGCTCAGGAACTCCCACCTATACAAAACTTTAGTGCCGCAGAATATAAAGCTCAAAACCAAAACTGGGGTATCTCCCAAGACGAAAAGAAGGTAGTCTACATCGCAAACAATGAAGGTTTGCTTGAGTACAATGGAGCAAAATGGAATCTGTATCCGTCCCCCAATAAAACCATCATGCGGTCTGTTCAGGTGATCGGAGCTCGAATTTTTACAGGTTGCTATATGGAGTTTGGGTATTGGGAACGAAATGAGTTCGGAATTCTCCACTATACATCGCTTTCCAAATCAATCGGCTTGAAATTAAAGGAGGATGAGGAATTCTGGAGGATATTCTCGTTTGACAACTTAATCCTTTTTCAATCGCTTCAAAGCATCTACATACACGACATTGACGAAGGGTCAACAAAAAGAATAGATGCCAAAAATGAAATCGTTCATATGTTCAATGTTGGAGAGTCTATTCTTTACCAGGAACGCAACCATGGTATATTCCAAATCTACAATGGTGAGGGAACGCTGCTAGCAGATCAGAATGCAGTAAAAACGGATGACGTGGTTAACATATTTGCGCAAGAAGATGGTTTTTTGTTGGTAACACGAACAAAAGGATTCTTTTCCCTGAGAAATGGAAATTTGGTGCCGTGGATCGTGAAAGACCAACGGTTGCGTAATCTTAATATCTACAGCTGTCTTCGCACCAAAAACAATACGTACCTGCTCGGTACTGTCTCACACGGATTAATCCATCTTTCCGATGACGGAGTCATTTTAAACCAGTTTAATCAAAACAATAGTCTGCTCAATAATACTGTACTTTCCATCTTTGAAGATGTAGATGGCAACTTCTGGGCTGGCCTGGATAATGGGGTGAGTCTCATCAATAGCAATGCTCCGATAAAATTCTTTCAGGACAATGATGGTACTCTGGGAAGCGTGTACGCTTCAAGCCTATATAGAAACAAAATCTATCTGGGAACAAATCAAGGCTTGTTTTGCAAGGATTTAAGTTCCGACCAACCGCTTCGATTTGTAGCTGGAACAGAAGGGCAGGTATGGAGTCTTCGAATCATCAATGGGGAACTGTTTTGTGGGCATCATGACGGAACCTTCATCATCAAAGAAGGAAAAGCAATCAAAGTGGCAGCTGTCCAGGGAACGTGGAAATTGGAGGCCATAGATGAAAAGACCATTCTGCAGGGGAACTACGATGGCCTGTATGTTTTAGAAAGAGATCCGATCCAATGGAGATTGCGAAATAAGATTGAAGGTTTCAAAAATTCGTCCAGGCATTTTGCTACAGATAAGAACAAAATCCTCGTTAATCATGAATACAAGGGAGTATTTCACCTTCAAGTAGACTCCTCATTCCGTAAGGTTCAACGCGTTGAAATGGATACGATCCTTAAAAGTGCAAATTCCAGCATCACTAAGTTCAGGGAGGAGATACTATATGGATATCAAGGTGGAATACTGAGTTTTGATCCTGATGTAAATCGTTTCCAAAGAGATAGTACACTAAGTTCAGTGTATGGTGTGCGAAATTACTTGTCTGGAAATGTCGTGCGAACCGGTAAGCCTGATGAATTTTGGCTTTTCCTACGGGATAGAATGTCACGAATATCGTTTGACAATCTTGTAGATCGGCCCAGGTTTACTGACGTGCCACTGTCTTACAATTCACGGCAAGAAATCATCGAATTTGAGAACGTGACCCACATGTATGAAAGCACGTACCTTATTGGTTCAAGTTCAGGATATTTTACCATCGATCTAAATAAGCTTACCGTTTCTGAATTTTCAGTGCAGTTAAGTAGTATTGGAAATGGCATTAATCTAGACCACAGTTTCTCGTCCAATCTTGTCCGCAAGGACCTCGCCGCGAAATTTGCAAGTGATGAGAATAATTTCAGCTTCAACTTCCACACTACGTCTTTTCAAACGTATTACAACCTAATGTATCAACACAGACTTGTGGGTCTGTACGATCAATGGAGTGAATGGGCTTCCTCCTCTTCTGTCTTTTACGAAAATCTCCCACCAGGAAAATACGAATTCAATGTTCGATCAAAAGTTGGAAACATGATTTCCGAAAATATCGCAACGTACGAATTCACCATCGCCAAACCATGGTATACGTCCAATCTAATGATTGTTGCCTACTTCTTGATGGTAGCAGGCTTTTCGGTGTTCATGCACAACGTGTATCGAACCTACTACAAAAGGCAACAACGCGAACTCATTGAGAAAAACCAAAATGAACTTGAATTAGCTCATTTGCAGCGCGAAAAAGAGGTCATGGAGCTGAAAAATGAACAACTGGAAAAAGAGAACAAAAGCAAAAGCAACGAGCTCGCAGCCTCCACAATGAGTATCATCAAGAAGAATGAACTTCTTAACCAGATCAAAGAGCAGCTAAGCAAGGTTGGTGACTCGAAAATCATCAAACCCGTTATAAAAACGATTGATCAGAACTTGAATCAGCGAAAAAATTGGGAGCTATTTAAGGAAGCATTTAACAGCGCGGACAGAGACTTTTTTAAGAATTTAACCGATGTCCATCCAGATTTATCGCCAAACGACTTAAAACTTTGTGCCTATTTGAGACTTAATCTTTCCTCTAAGGAAATTGCAGGACTCATCAACATTTCACCCCGAAGTGTCGAAGTAAAACGCTATCGATTAAGAAAGAAGCTTGGATTGGACAACAATGAAAACCTCGCCAACTACATCATAAACATCTAAGGAGGGGTTCATATTAAAAGTAGCACCTATACGCAACCCATACTTTAATAATAACATAGTTTCAAGTTACTGCTTGGAACGTACTCTCTTTTCAATTGTAACAGAACCGTAAAAAAGCTGCATCAAAGCCCAGACCTACCTATTTAATTCCTTAACAACTTATCAAAATTTCGGTCGCGGGTTGAAAATTTCGAATTTGTAAACCATTTGTAGGGGGAAAATCCTTTAAATCTTCAATCTATTACGATTAACTTCAATCCTTAACCAGGACGAAATGGCTCCGAATAAAAATTTGCAAACAACTGCTAAATACAACCCATTATGAATAAAATCATCCTAAGCTTCGTACTACTTCTCTCCGCTCTTGGAATTTTCGGACAGGCAAACAAAGTAGTCGTTCAAAGAAATGACGATGGAATGCGTTTGATGGTGGATGGGGAACCATTCATGATCAATGGAATGAACTGGGACTATTTCCCTATTGGCACCAACTATTCCTACAGCCTTTGGAGCCAATCAGATGCAACTATCCAAGGGGCACTTGACGCAGAAATGGCATTATTGAAAGACATGGGTGTGAATACCGTTCGCATGTACACCGGAGTTCCGGCAAGGTGGATCACCTACATTTATGAAAATTACGGCATCTATACCATGCTAAATCACTCCTTTGGGCGGTATGGACTTAGCCTAAACGGAGAGTGGGTGGAAGTTACAGACTACAGTGACGATGAGGTAAAAGCCGCTCTTCTCACAGAGGTGACACAACTTGCATCAGACTACAAAGACGCTCCGGGGCTACTGCTTTTTCTATTAGGAAACGAAAACAATTATGGACTTTTCTGGGCAGGTGCCGAGACAGAGGATTTCCCTGATGATGAAAAGCGCATCAATTTTATTGGGGAAAGCAGGGGGCGTCCAATGTACAAGCTTATGAATGAGGCTGCGGTACAAATGAAGGCGGTGGACTCTTCTCATCCGGTTGCAATATGCAACGGAGATCTCCTGTTTACAGAGATCCTGGCAGATGAAATTAAGGATGTAGACATTTTTGGTGTGAACATGTATAGAGGGTACTCATTTTCCGATGCGTTTGAACGCGTTAAAAATGAGATCGACCTACCAATTATGTTTACTGAATTTGGTGCAGATGCATACAATGCCATCAAAAACGAAGAAGACCAAGCTGCACAAGCCTACTACAACCTTGGAAACT
>CAZQJU010000189.1:0-4502 GCA_964593185.1 uncultured Roseivirgaceae bacterium | reverse complement strand
ATCATTGATGGTGAAGACTTCTATAAGCCCATCTCCGTCAAAGTCGGCATCTACTTCATCCGGAATGCCGTCCATATCTGTATCCTGGGCGACCGACATTGTAACGGCAATCGTAAAATCCTGACCTTCAGAAGTAATTTGAATGTCAGCACTATAGTCGCCCAATCCTAGACCCAGCCGATCTACTTCTATCAGGATTGTGGCCGCTGAACTTGCATCGATCGTTCCTTCTTTAGGGGCTATGTTTAACCAGGAAGTCGTCTCATCTGAAGTCCAGGAAAGAGATCGCATACCGGTATTTGAAAATTCGATGGTTCGGTTGTTTTCCGCACTACCCATATTCAAAGTCGTTTCCGAGATAGAAAGGATACCGCCCTGAACCTCAAGGGCGATGGACAAGGTGGAAGTTTCGTCAATGGATAAAAAATCGATACTTCCTTCATAAGTACCGGCAGCCAGTAAACTCCTGTCCACAGAAACGGTAGCGGTGGTGTTTGCACCAACGTCCAGTGAACCGGAGGTTACATCCAACGCTATCCAGCTGTCATTCACGGTGGCAGACCAGTCAAGTGAGCTGGTTCCATCATTGGTTAGCGTTATCTGGCTGCTTTCGTTTGTTAATCCAAAGTCAAGTGAAGAGCTACTGAGCTGTAGTAAGCCCACGCTATTATCTACCTCCATATTGACGGTAAGCGTAGCCGTACCTCCATCTCCCTCGAAGCTGATTGTGGATTCGTACGTTCCATTTTCGAGAGCATCTCGGTTTACAGCGATGGATAAGTCGATAGCTTGGTTGGGTTCTACTGCTCCGCTGGTGCTAGCTATTGAAAGCCATGTGTCTGCGGCAGTCGCTGTCCAATTGAGCGTACTTTGCCCCGTGTTGGTAAGCCGTATATTTTGATTTTCTGATGCTTTACCGAAGTCTAATGAGGTTGTATTTAATGTGAGAATGCCGGAGGTGGGATCTAGTTTTTGCATTCTTAAATCCAGCAACTGGCTTGGTCTTCCTTCCACTTCGAAAAGAACAGACGCTTCGTAGGTTCCTACTTCAGCTTTGGTACGGTCAACAGTTACTGAAATGGTGGTAGAAGACTCCGAACCTAGCGATGCTTCTTGCTCAGAGAAGGAAAGCCAGGGGAGTTCTGAGCTGACCGAAAATGTTTGTGTTGACGTACTGGAGTTGGTTACTTCCAGCTCAAGTTCTTCAATACCCGATCCAAAATCCAATACACTTTGGTCGAAGGTAAGTACCTCCGAAGCGAGTAAGCTAATGGTGATCGAATCGGTTTGTTTGCCATTTTCAATGGTAAAGACGGTTTTTTCGTCAACATAGTCCTCGCTACTTACTTGCAACTCATAGGTTCCATCATCTAATCGTAGATCTGAAAACCTAAATGACCCATTAGTCCCGGTAAGCTGAGGAGAAATGTTTTCTTGTTCAAGAATAGTGACCGTAACTGCGGGGATGGGCTGCAAAGAGTTGGCTTCCTGCACGATGCCCGTGACTTCTACTAGTTCCAAGACAGGTATTTCATCATCACAAGAAGAAAGAGAAAGTGTGGCGAACAGAGCGGTAAGGATGTAGATGCTAATGTTTGAATAGCTTCTTGCGTTGATCATCTGGCAATAGTTTTTAACCCCTACAAAGAAGGTTTCAACTTTTGCAGATCAGAAGGCAAGCGATAAAAAGCAAATGAAGTAGCTGAAATTCAGTTTTAAAAGGTAATTTCTATGGATAAAAAGTGTTACAACGCCAGTTAGAGGAGAGGCCTGAGCCTTGATACGGCAGTAGGGGGGACTACTTTGTGGCTAAATGATGTGGAGTTTATCGATGACATCTTTCCGATATTTATCTCCCACCGCAATCTGAGTGCCGGCGATCTCGAGGATCTTCTTGTTTTTTGACTTACTGATATCATTCACAATGCGCTCGATCTTTTTAATGTTGACAATGTGAAAACGCGAGCACCGCACCAAAGAAGGATTGAAGGATAGCCGATATTCTAACTTATTTAGGTTGAGTCCTACGGTGTAGGGAAGTAAACCCTCTTTGTGTCTACTTGACAAGGTAATTGCGGAGGTTTCGCCTCCGCCGGACTGAATCCAAAGAATATCGTCAACTAAGATTTGGACTTTACCTCTTCCATTCCTAATGAAAATCCGATCATCTACCGTTTCCACTTCCGGGAAAGCATGATGGGTGGTAGTACTTTCAGGAAGAGCTTTTTCAGCCATGAGCAAGGCATGTTTCAACGAGGCATTGGTAAACGGCTTGTTCAGGAATGCGATGGGCTGTGACGAGATTGATTTTTGTAAGGTTTCGTCATCCTCCAGTTGAGTCAAAAATATGACAGGTATATCGCCAATCTGTTGGAGTTCACGGTTGAGCGTGATGCCATTTTTTTTGCCTTTGAGATGGATGTCGAGGACCGCAATATCTGGTTGCTCAAGTAGGGACTTTGCGATGGCATCTTCCGCATTGTCGAAAGGGCCGAGGACTTCTGTATAGCCGAAGCTTTCAAGTCGGTCTACCAAATCTTCAGCAATCAATGCTTTATCTTCTACAACGAGTATTTTGCTTTTTTTACGCATGAGGACTCAGAGGTATTCGAAAATAATAAGAAAGACCTGCTTTTGTATTATCAATTGATAATTGAGCATCAAGTTCTTTGGTCAGGACATCGATCAATTGAAGTCCAAAAGCAACCTCATTTTTAATTTCAGTATACCCTGGACCATCATCGCTCAATTGGAGAAGAACGAAATTATTCTCCTCTTTTAATATCAGTTGGAATACTCCTCCCTTTTCAAAAGCGTGTTTGCAGGCATTTAAGCAGATCTCATTCACGATCATCCCTATACTCAATGCTTTTTCACTGCCGATATGAATTTTCTGTTGATCCATCTGGAGGTTTATCCCATGCTCGGATCCTAGTATGACGTCAAAGGTGTTTTGGGTAATCGAGGATAGTAGTGATGAAAGCTCCACAGCACCTGACTCGGGTAGCGCAAAAAGTTGCTGATACAGGAGATTGATGGTTTCCATTCGCAGCTTCTCTGCTGTAAGTGTTTCTTTCACAAGCCCTTCATCCAAGTTTTTGAGTTGGATGTTGAGCATGCTCACAATCTCCGCCAGTGAATTCTTTGTGAAGTGAAAGTTTTGTTTGTTCAATGCGGCTATCTGCTGATTCTTTTCAGAGAGCCGTTCGCTCAAAGACTTTAGTCGTCTTCGTTGACGGTGAAAAATGAGTGCAAAGACAATGGTTACCAGAAGCAAAATACCAATGAATAGGATGGCGAGGTAGGCTCGCTGCTTTTGACTATTGGCCACAATTGCCTTCTTTTCTGCCAGTTGTGTTGCAGCCTCACTTCGGTTAAGATCGTATTGTGATTGTAAGGCCAGCACTTTGAGTCTGCTCTCGTTGAATATGGAGTCTCGCATTGCGCTCCATTGATCTAGATAGGCATATGCTTCAGCATAATTTGAGATGGCTCTATGATACTTCCCGAGCAGCTCAAGGCTTTCCATCAGTACGGTTCGATTATTTTGATCTAATGCATATTGATATGCATCATCCAGGTATCGCTTTGCAAGTGCAAGTGCGTCTACCTTGAGGTAATACCTGGCTAGTTCGTTCGCTGTGTTGGCCTTGTTTAGTGCCTGGTTTAAGTTACTTCTAATTTCGTATGCTTTTAGGAAGTAGTATTCGGCAGAGTCTGGTGAGTTTATGTTAAAATGAACCTTGCCGAGTCCATTGTAGGAGTATGCAAGAGAGGATGTGTCTCGAAGTGCCTTCTTAAGTGAAATGGAACGGTGATAGTAGTACAGACTGCTATCAATATTTTCAAGCTGCGCAAAGTTGATTCCGAGATTGGTGTAGGCAATGGCAATACCTTTTTGATTTTCGATACACCTATACAGGCGAAGGGCTTCTTTGAAAAAGAGGAGCGCTTTTGTATTGATCCCCTGATCGAGAAATACATTGCCTAGTGCATTGTTGATGGGTGCTAGGTCATTTTGAGCACTGGTTCGAAGAGCAATGACCCTGGCTTTTTCCAACTGGATAGTGGCCTCTTCAAATTTACCCCAATCAGAATAGACAATGGCCAGATTTCGAAGCCTTAAAACCAGACGGCTTGAATCCGTGTCCATGTCGAGCTCGATCGCTTTCCGGTAGGCCCATTCAGCACTATCAAACCTGCCCAATCGATAAAAACAAAGCCCTGAATCATTATAGGCATTAGCTGCTTTATCTGCTTGATTGATCTTTACGAATCCCGTTGCGGCCATTTGGTACACACGCGTGGCATCGTCATAGTTTTTAGCATAAAACAAGCTGTCTGCTTTAAGGAATAATGAATCAGGGTTTTGAGAAACTAGCAGCACGACCAGGAATAACTTCATATTCGAAAATAAGAAGCTTACCATTAACTTGAGTTATCTCAACCTCCGGTACTTTTTCCGGGATCTTGCTCCCCATCTCCGGTCTTATCTTCTACAC
>CAZQJU010000188.1:0-4565 GCA_964593185.1 uncultured Roseivirgaceae bacterium | reverse complement strand
ACTATTTTTGCAACATGCCGAATTTCCTGAAAGATCGATTTGCAAGTTTTAAGCTAGCAGAAGAAGCGAAAAAAAGTGGGTATTATTCATTTTTCAGGTCTTTTGAATCCAAGCAGGAGACAGAAGTCATTGTCAAAGGTGAGAAGGTCCTCATGTTTGGATCCAACAGTTATCTGGGCCTCACCACGCATCCTAAAGTAATGGAAGCAGCTCAAGATGCTGTCAGAAAATATGGAAGTAGCTGCTCTGGCTCTAGGTTCCTGAATGGGACAAACGAATTGCACGAGGAGCTCGAATACAAGCTCGCCGATTTTTTGAATAAGGACGAAGTCATCGTGTTCAGTACCGGCTTTCAGGTCAACCTGGGTGTAATTCCCACGGTAACACAAAAGGGAGACGCGCTCCTTCTTGACAGGCTAAATCATGCGTCGATTTACGAGGGAGCTAAGCTCAGTGATGCATCAACTGTGGTCTTTCGACACAACGACATGAATTCGCTCGAGAAGCGATTAAGTCAACTTCAGGATGCGACCCACCGAATGATCGTTGTAGACGGAATCTTTAGCATGGAAGGCAACATAGCTAAGCTTCCTGAAATTGTAGATTTAGCAAAAAAATACAACGCCACTGTCATGTGTGACTGTGCGCATGCCATTGGGGTATTGGGAGATTATGGAAGAGGAACTCCTGATCATTTTGGGATTACCGACGATGTGGAATTGATTGGTGGAACTTTCAGTAAAAGCCTGGCTTCTTTAGGAGGTTACATTGCTGGTGACAGAGAAACCATTCAGTACATCAAGCATCACGCGCGAGCACTGATCTTTTCTGCCAGCATGACGCCAGCATCAACTGCCTCAACGATTGCCGCTTTGGACATCATGAGGTCAGATGATAGCAGAAGACTACAACTTTGGGAAAATACCAATTATGCCTTGGAGCGACTCAAAGATCTTGGATTCGATACCGGTGAGGCTGAAACGCCAATTATCCCCATCTATATTCGCGACAATGAGAAAGCGTACATCATGACTACTCGACTTTTTGAAGAAGGGGTTTTTGTTAATTCTGTAGTGGCACCTGCTGTTTCACCACAAGACACCCTGATCCGTTTTTCATTGATGGCGACGCACACCAAAGAGCAGATCGACATTGCGATTGATAAAATTACCAAGGTCGCAAAAGAACTTGACCTGAAGCTACACGAAGCCGCTTAATGAAGGTAGCCATTACCGGAGCGAACGGATTTCTGGGATCATATATTGTAAAGGAATTCTTAAAGGAAGGTTTTGACGTCATTGGTCTGATTCGGCAATCTGCCAACTGTGACTTACTTCCAAAACACCCCGCACTACACCTGGAGCCGGTAGATTATCGAACTGACCTAGAGGCTCAATTTCAAGCACTAAATGAAAGACATGGCAGTCTAACGTACTTTATTCACAACGCGGGTGTTACAGTAAGCCTTGACAACGATGAATATTTCAAGATCAATGTTGGTCTTGCCAAAGCTGTTGTAAATGCCCTTGCGAAAAGTGGCTGGCTCCCTAAAGAACACAAACTCATCAACGTTTCTTCCATGGCCGCTCAAGGTCCGTACGGGGTCGGGGAACCTGTTTCCAACTACGGAAGGAGCAAACTTGAAGCCGAAAAAGTTATTGAAGAGAGCGGCTACCCCTATCTGATGTTTCGTCCTACCGGAATCTATGGAGCCGGTGACGTCGCATTTTTACCCTTGTTTAAACTAGCCTCCAAAGGGTTGTATCCTTTAACCAGTAACCAACAAAAAATGAGCATGATTCATGCGCATGATTTGGCAAGAATCATCGTCAAAGAAGCAAATCAGTCAGTTGGCATACTTCATACGAATGATGGAAACACCTACCTGCATAAAAATTTTATCGACTCATTACAACGTGTGACAGGGAAAAAAATCCACAAGATCCCGACACCCAAATGGGTAAGTAAACTGTCTTTGGGCTTATCCGATATTTGGCATCGACTTATCCGAAAGCGTCCCGGCTTAACATTGGAAAAATTTCAGGAAATTTCCATGGATTGGCATCTTCATGAAGATCCGGCGTTGGTTTTCTCCAAAGAACCCTGTGAGATTACATTGGAAGACGGTTTTAGAGATGCCTACAATTTTTACAAAAGAAAAAATCTACTTTGATGTCACTCACCATACGTGAAATAGCGAGCAAAAAAGACCTGAAAAAGTTCATAAAATTTCCCTTTAAGCTATTCAAGGGAAATCCCAATTATGTAATCCCTCTCATTGAGTTTGAAGAAAGTACGCTAAACAAGTCGAAAAATCCTGCTTTCGATCATTGTGACGCAAAGTATTGGCTGGCGGAAAACGACGGTGAAATCGTTGGTAGAATTGCAGCAATCGTACTCGAAAATGAACTTAAGGAGCATCAGCTCGCGCGGTTTGGGTGGATTGATTTCATTGAAGATGAAAAGGTGGCACATTTACTATTGGATACTGCAAAAGCATGGGTCCAGGAAAAGGGAGCTACAGCCATTCATGGCCCCATGGGATTTACCGATCTAGACTTTGAAGGTGCCCTAGTAAGTGGGTTTGACCAGCTTGCCACGCAAGCAACCATCTACAACAATCCCTACTACATTGACTATTACAAATCCTGGGGGCTTGAAGTATCCGCCACCTGGGTTGAGATACGAGGTGGGGTCCCCAAAACAGTTCCTCGAAGAATTACGCGAGCTGCTTCAATGGTTAAAAATCGGTTTGGGCTTAGTGTTAAGCAATTCAAAAATGCCAAAGCCATCCTTAAATATGCCCCCGGCGTCTTTGACGTTTTGAACGAGGCCTATGCCCACCTCTACGGCTATAACCAACTTACCGAAAAACAGGTGAAATACTACGTAGATCAGTACTTTGGCTTTGTCCGAAAAGAGTTTGTTTCAATCGTGGTGAATGAAAAGGATGAGGTCATTGGATTTGCACTTTCACTTCCTTCACTCTCCAAAGCCTTCAATAAGGCCAAAGGAAGCCTATTCCCTTTTGGGTTTATCCATGTGCTAAATGCATTCTTCTTTAATAAACACGTGGATATGTTTCTGATTGGCGTAAAGCCAGAATACCAGAAAATGGGAGCCAATGCTTTGATTTTTGAGCACCTAACCTCCACGTACGTCAAAAAAGGAATCAACTTTGTCTCCACCGGACCCATGATGGAAGAAAATCGAGGCATGCTGAATTCGTTTAACGACTACGACCTACAGCCCATTGACATTAAGCGTTCCTGTTTCCGAAGAGATTTCTAGACGAGTTTATTAGATTCGCCATCAATGAGGAAAAATGCACTCATCATAGGTGGTTCTAGTGGCATCGGTCTTGCAACCGTAAAAAAACTTGCCCAAGAAAATTTCAATGTTTTCGTCATCCATCGGGATCGGCGACAAGACGCTGCTACATTTCAAGAGGTACTTCAAAAGTTATCTGACGAACATAAGGGCATATATAAGGCATTTAATGCCGATGCAACCAATGCGGAAAAAATCGATGCTTGTCTAGAAGAAATTGCAACTTCATTAAACGGCGCGTTTCATTTGGTACTGCATGCTGTTTCCAGAGGCAATTTGAAGCCGTTGGTAGGAGAAAGCGCCAAACTCTCGGCGCAGGATATGGCGCTAACGATTGATGCCATGGGAATCAATTTCCACACGTGGGTATCCAGATTGCTCGAAAAAAACCTTATTATCGAGGGATCAAGAATTCTTGCACTGACTTCTGAAGGAAACAAAAAGATCTGGGAAGGCTACGGTGCCGTGGCCTCAGCCAAGGCAGCGCTCGAAAACATTGCCAACTACTTGGCTGTTGAACTAGCACCAAAAGGCATGACAGTGAACATTATTCAAGCTGGAGTAACCGATACCCCATCGTTGCGACTTATTCCCGGATCCGATGTGCTTATATCCGACACAGAGAAACGCAACCCGTTTCGGCGAATGACGCAACCTGAAGATGTAGCCAACTTCATTTTCTTGCTGAGTTTACCTGAGGCAAATTGGGTAAATGGATCCCTGATCCACGTAGATGGGGGTGAACATTTAATCTAATCAAGATGGCGTACGAAGATATCATATCAATCCTTCCTTATAAGAAGCCTTTTCTGTTTGTGGATCAGCTTCTTGAACTATCAGAGGAAGGAGCAAAAGGAACCTATCACATCAAGGAGGATGAATACTTCTTTGAAGGACATTTTCCAGGAAACCCCATTGTCCCAGGCGTTATTCTTACAGAAATAATGGCCCAGGTTGGATTGGTGAGTTTGGGGTTGTTTTTGACACCTGAAGCGGATCGGAACAAAGTAAGACCTGCTTTCACCAGTGCAAGTATAGATTTCTTAGCGGTGGCATCTCCGAATGATGAGCTAGAAATAGTATCAAAAAAGATATATTTCCGTTTCGGAAAATTAAAATGCAATGTTTCTTGCTACAAAAAAGATGGAACCATCGTAGCAAAAGGAGAGTTGTCCGGTATGATCGTTAAATCAATCGAGTAAGTTGGAAAAGCAAAGGGTAGTCATAACAGGAAT
>CAZQJU010000187.1:0-4587 GCA_964593185.1 uncultured Roseivirgaceae bacterium | reverse complement strand
TACGATCTACCTTGGAGAGAACTACAGACATTTCACCCGTTGCGGGAGCATTTATGTTTCCATTGAATATCATAGGGCTCAAAAGACTACACGGATTCTGTGGAAGAATTCTCTTACCTAAAATTCGACGATGGTTCAGAGTACGAAATCATGTCAGGAAGCTTACTCATTGGCCGATCAAACTATCCAAATCCTTCCATACTCAGGTATTACGGATACTTTGATTTAATTTATACGGACGATCAGGGGGTAGAAAAAGAAGTTCGCGGCGAGTTTAGCCTTAAGCTCTGAAGAAACGACTTGTCTCCCTGAACATGGTGTAAGTCTAGCATAATACTGCAGTAATCCAGTTTAGTAGCCCAAGGCTTAAATCAAGTTGTTGGCATACGCGAATTTGATCAACCCAACCAAATTGTTGGTGCCTGTTTTACGAAAGATATTTTTACGATGTGTTTCCACGGTTCGTTCGCTAATAAAAAGTTCCTCGGCCATGTCTTTATTGGTGTACTCTTTCGCAATTAGTTTCAGAATTTCTCTTTCTCGATCTGTCAAAAGCTTTCGCTCTTCGTTGGAATGTAGGCCTCTCATGAGCATGGTATTGACATCTGAACTGAGGTAGACCTTATCATTTTTTACCGCTCGAACGGCATTGACCAGCTCTTGATGGGAGTCTTTCTTTAGGATATACCCGTCTACCCCTTCTTTCAGAATCTCTTTGATCAGGTGGGCCTCATCGTGCATGCTCAAGACGATAATCTTCATGGCTGGGTACTTCTGCTTCACGCGCCGAACCAAGGTAAGACCATCATCATCGGGGAGGTTGTAATCGGTGATAAGTAGATCCACATCCTTTCGTGTGAGTTCTTCCAGTGTTTTCTCCACTGACCCAGCAGAACCTACCACCTCCAAATCTTCTTCTACAGACAAAATCTTGATTAGGCCACCCAGTAGTATAGCGTGGTCATCGGTTAGATAGATCTTCATTCCTGTAAATCTTTTTCTACCAACGAAAGATAGTAAATTCATCTAATTGACCTTCTTTTTATGGCGGGTAAAGAAGGAAATGAATTCGCTTTAAACCTATACCACGAGAATGGTATATTGGTGTCTTGGATCCTTCCTCGCACTATCTACAAACTTACTTATGCAGATCCCACGGCAGCATCTTCCTTGAATTCTTCCGAGACAGTTGCGGGAGCATTGACAATAAGGGTATTTCCTTGTTTGCCAAGTGCCGTTTCCAACTCCAGCTGCCCATTGATTAGATTGGTTCGAGTATTCAAATTCTTCCACCCATTACCCCTCGAGTTAACAAGCTTGGCTTTGTCGAAACCCGATCCATTGTCTTCAATTAAGAGGGTGATTTCCTCTACATCTTTGGTAATCTGCAATGTCACCTTAGCTGCGTCCGAGTATTTCAAAATGTTATTGATCCACTCCTGCGTGATCCTGTAAAGAGATATTTCTTGAACCTCCTTCAAACGAACTTCCAAGCCGAAAAAATTGGTTTCAATAAACACTTTCTGTGCCTTATTTACCCGGTCGGTAAATTCCTCCAAACCACTTTGAAGTCCATTGTTCACCAAGGTCTGTGGCATTAAGTCAAAACAGATCCCCTTTAGCTCGTCGTACATTTCATTTATCACCTTTTCAGATTCTTCAAAGATCTGCTGTCTTTCATTAGGTTTTGCGTCCTTTCTTAGGCTCCCAAAGTTCAAATTCAGAATCGAAATCATCTGCCCAAACCCATCATGGAGGTCTCTTGCATAGCGTGCTCGCTCCTTTTCCTGCGAAGAAATAGTAGCCTTGATTTCGGCTTCTTTTGTCTTGAGCCTTTCCTGTTGCAGTGTGATCTGTTGCTTCTTTTTCAGGCGGTTCCGATTGAGCAATCCTAAAGAAATGATGGACAAAATGGTGACAATCAGCGCGATCGTCAAAAATCTATTGCGCTCTAGCTGGGCCTTTTGCTGGGATAGCATAGACTCTTGCAAGGCAATCTGCTGTTCTTTCTTCTCCGTTTCGTATTTAACTTCAGTCTCTCTGTAGATTTTGTTTGACTCTTCCGAAAACAAAGAATCTTTGACAGCATCCCACAATTCCATGTAGTAGTTGAAGGAGTCCATGGAATTGCTCAGTGCATACGCTCTGGACAGGTTATAGTAAATATCTTCAAGGTGTCCATAGTTCCCGATTTCATTTGCTAACCCCAGCGCCTTCAGACCCATTTTTGTGCTTTTGAGTGACTTGCCTTGCAAGAAGTAGACTTCCGAAAGTGACGAGTATCCAAGCAGATTCCCCAACTTGTTATCTTGATAGGAAATTGATTGGAGTAGAAAATCCTCCGCTCTAACGAGATTGCCAAATTCCAAGTGGACGTTGCCAATGTTGTTTAGTAATTCACTTCTCCGTTTATTGTCTTGTTCTTCTAGCGAATTGATTCCCTCATTGTATGCAAATAATGCTGAATCAAGCATTCCTAGATTTTTGTAACAGATTCCAATATTGTTATAGGAATCTGCCACATCCCTTGTTCCCAGCTCTTTACGAATCTTGAGTGCTTTACTATTTAAATCTAAGGCTCTTTCATAATTGTTCAATTCCTGATTTATCAGGGCAATATTGTTGTAAGATTTGGCAACCGAAGATCGATCATCCAATGAATCTGCGATCTTGAGTGACTCATAGAAATACTCCAACGCGTCATCAAACCTACCGGAGTTCCAGCTGGACATGCCAAGGTTATTCAGAGCATTCCCAGCTAATTGAATGTTTCCAATCGACTTGCATTGCTCGTAGTACCTTAGGAAATAGTGCCTTGACGAATCTGTCCTTCCTTCAATGTCGTAAGTGATCCCAATAAGGTTATAGACTTTTGCAAGCTGCTCCCCATTGTAGTGGTCCGCCAGCAGTGTCAGCGCCTTTTTCGCCTTTTTTCTTGAATATTCAGTTCTGGAAAAGAAAGTGGCATTGCTGATTTCGATCAGGATAGAAATCTGCTCCTTCTCATCGGAGTCGTTTAGTTTCATCTCCAGGCTATCAAGTCTGGATTGCTGACACCATGAACTTAAGCAAGCCAAAAACGCAAAGCCGAATAGAACACGTTTCATTTTCTAAAAATAAGAAAGTGAAAACTTTACTCCACAAGTACTTCCAGCCTACATCTAAATTTCAGCCCAACTAATTAGCGTCCTAATTCTAGACAAACTTCCTTCTTTCTCGAGATAGACGTGGCCACCTTACTCCGATATCAGGCTAGTGGGAGTTACGCCCAGAAACAAGGGCTTCTTTAACGCTAAAAATCCAGAATGGTCTTTTCAATGATATCGCAACATTCATGAAGTTGCTCCTCTGTCATCACCAATGGAGGCGCAAATCGGATGATATTTCCGTGCGTAGGTTTGGCCAACAATCCATTTTCTTTAAGCTTAACGCAGATATCCCATGCTGTACTGCTATTTGGGCTATCATTGATGACTATGGCATTCAGCAACCCCTTTCCTCTCACCAACGTAACGAGCTCCGTTTTCTGGATGAGTCCATTCATTCGGTCCCTAAATACTTCACCTAACCTACGTGCATTTTGTGTTAAACTTTCATCCCTAATCACTTCAAGTGCCACCATGGCTACAGCTGAACCGACTGGATTCCCTCCAAAGGTCGATCCATGTGTTCCGGGGGTAATGACATTCATTACGTCATTGTCGGCAAGTACCGCCGAAACCGGGTAAGCACCTCCTGAAAGCGCTTTGCCAAGAATCAAAAGATCCGGTTTCACATAGGATTTTTGTCGCTCGCAATGTGCCGAACAAGTGCAATCACCACATACCGCCAAAAGACTACCTGTCCTGCCAATTCCAGTCTGAACTTCGTCCGCAATAAATAGCGCATTGTTTTCCTTACAAAGCCTGGCAATGTCCGACATAAATGTGGTATTCGGAACCATTACTCCGGCCTCTCCTTGCATTGGCTCTACCAACACACCAACGATATTGGAATGCTGCTCAAAAGCTTCTCTTAGCGCGTCAATATCATTGTAGTTAACCTTTACAAAACCATGGGTGTAAGGGCCAAAGTTCTTTTTGGCATCTGCATCGGACGAGAAGGAAATAATGGTTGTGGTCCTTCCATGGAAATTCTGATCAAATACGATGATTTGGCCTTTATTTTCTTCTACCCCTTTTTTCTCATACCCCCACTTTCGGCAGATCTTGATGGCAGTTTCCACAGCTTCTGCACCGGTATTCATCGGAAGTACTTTATCAAAATCAAAGTACTCAGTAATATACTTTTCGTACTTCCCGAGCACGTCATTGTAAAAAGCTCTGGACGTCAGGGTGAGTGTTTCGGACTGTTCCTTCATCGCATTGACAATTCGGGGATGACAATGACCTTGATTTACAGCAGAATAAGAAGATAAGAAATCAAAATATTGCTTACCCTCAACATCCCACACATGTACGCCTTCACCTCGTGCGAGTACCACAGGTAAGGGATGATAATTGTGAGCTCCGTGGTTATTTTCGAGCTCCATCAAATCCTGACTTGATAGGGTGGAATTTTCTGTCATAATTTTGTTGTTTATTTCAA
>CAZQJU010000186.1:0-4600 GCA_964593185.1 uncultured Roseivirgaceae bacterium | reverse complement strand
CGCTATTCAAGAGCTTGGCATTCGAAAATTTTAACAATCGCAATGCCATGAAAAACTTTAAAACAAAATTGAACACTCTTCGCCTTAGGCACGGAGTACGAATGATCATCAGCATCCTAATGGTCTGCCTAGTCGGCATGTCCAGCGGATCCGCTCAACTTAATAAACTCAAAAAAAAGATACCAACTAAACCAAAAACCCAGCAATCTTCAGCATCCACTCCGGCTCCGAGCACAAGTGAGTCTGCAACTGCATCTTCCTCCCAAAAGGAAGACACTATTGAAGCCAATCAGCCAAGTGGCGTGGTTCTCTACGTGAGTAAATCGGGAAACAACGGCAACCCTGGTACCGACCCCACAGCTCCCCTGAAAGCACTCGACAAAGCTTTGGCTAAAGCGGGACCCGGTGACCGGATCAATGTAGCTGAAGGCGTTTACACAGGCACCTTCGGAGTGGGATATTGGGAAATTACCAAGCCAGTGCACATTTATGGTGGATATACACAAGACTTTTCATCTCGATCACCTTTTGAAAACCTCACCGTGCTTCAACCTCCAAAAGATGCTTTCGACAAAAGCGCCAATAAGCATGTGATGGACATGAAGAAAGCCCTCAATGGAGTGGTCGTAGATGGTTTGGTGTTTGAAGGTGGACTCAAAACCCCTTACAATGGAAACCCCGATCCCAAAAGATCGGGAAAGTGCGAAGGATGTGAAACGGGCATGATGATGGTAGGCCCGGGACAGAAAAATCCCGAGGGTGTAATGCTGGTACTCTTCGGCAACAACCACATCGTACGAAACTGCATCTTTGTTAATGCTAGCTTTGGAGGTGTCAGAGCGAAGTTAGGACAGGCGGGCTCTGGTGATATTGAAATCTCCAATAATGTCTTCGTCGGAAACCGCATGTTTGGTATCGAGGGTTTTGGACTAAAGGGACAAACCAAACCCGACGGTGACATCGTGATTCACCATAATACGATCCTGTTTTCCTGGAGCCGACTGAAAGACCTCCTCGATTTCGGATACGGAATCAATGTACAAAACGATGCCACCTTCCGAATTTATGAAAACATTATAGGGCTGAATATTTCTGCTGGAATCTCCTCACAGCGATTCAATCAAGACCTATACATCGACAATAACCTGTTTTTCGGGAACAAGAAAAAAGACCTGTGGTTCAATCCGGGCAGTAATGTAAATGTTCAAATAGATGCCGATGAATTTGGCGACCTAGAGATCCCAAGTGCCCAAGGAAACGTCAACCAAAATCTGAAATTGCCTCTGAATGATCCCTACTTTCAAGGGTTCCTGACAGCTCAGTACTCGGAAACAACCGACTACGACCCAAACTCGCAGGCAAATCTGATTCGTGAAGCTTTTGGCTTGAACAAGCAAGGAACCATCAATTCCTCAGTGTCCATGTACGCCAATCGATATCCCTGGATGGAAACACTTCAACTCATCGGTGTGCACGAGCAAAAAGGAGTTCAGATGGTGAACGACGAGCTGTAACCAGGAAATCACTCAAATTATTAATTGTATCATCATGAAATATACATTCATATCAAAAAATATATCGCGAAGCACTCAGTTGATTGCTCTGCTACTTTGCACCCTATCTGGACTTCAAGTCAATGGCCAATTCGAATGGAGGACGGTAAGTCCGCTACCCACCGGTAATACCATCAACGGAGTCGCTTTTCCAACTTCATCAAGTACGGTCGCCGTAGGTAACGCCGGAACAGTCATTGCTTCGGAGGACGGAGGCTTTAATTGGCTCACCCTCAATTCATCATCAGAATTCTCCAATCTAACTGTAGTTGATGTTGATTTTGCTAACGCAAATACAGGCTACATCCTCTTGAGAGGGGGAGATGGCGTTATGAAAACAACGACTGGTGGTGAGGCCGGTTGGTCCTCTGCAAATGGCAATAGTGTCGGAATATCAGGGGCCAACAATACCACCGTGGGCAAGGAAATACAGGTACTGGACGCTAACACGGTTGTCGCCATCAACAGCGTAAGGGCCTACATAACACTAAATGGAGGCACAGTTTGGACGGACATTACAGTTCCTGGTCTTGGGTCTTCTCCAAGATTCGAAGATATATATTTTCTAAATGCAAGTACCGGGTACATCCTTACACGAGGCGACGGCGTTTATAAAACCATAGATGGAGGGACCAACTGGACACAGCTAACAGGGTTCACAGGGATACAGGCATCCATCGTTTATTTCGCAGATGAATCAAATGGATGGATTGTCGAGGGGACAAACAGCACGGTTACGAATACGATTCACAGAACCACAGATGGAGGTGTTACCTGGTCTTCGCAGGACTACACAGGTGGCAATTTATCAGCTAAGGAGTTACTTTTTACCTCTGCAACCGAAGGGAAGCTATTCGACCAGCGCAATGTGTTTACGACGGACGACGCTGGGGTCACCTGGACACTTGAATCCTTACTCCCTTTTGTCCCGATAGCCGTAGCCTATAATTCAACCGCCGATCAGTTTCTATTTGGTGGAGGTGATGGTAGGCTCGGACTTCTGGACAATTCAGACGGGGATATTCTGGAACTGTCTAACTCATTAACAAGTGGCTCCATTCAGGATATTCATTTCAATGACGCTAGCAATGGATTTATTGCTACAACTACGGATATCTATCGGACTGCTGATAAAGGAATTTCCTGGATATCGCTAGGAATAGCCAATACCACCGACATCGAATTTGCGACTACGCTTATAGGATACACTGTAAATAGTACCAAATCGGTTCGAAAGACTACCAACGGTGGTCTTACCTGGTTAGAAGTTTCCACTTTACCTGCAGGCTCTTATATTCCACAATCCATGAACTTCGTTGATGCAGCCACAGGATGGCTTGTTGGCAGCAATAGTACCGTGTTTAAAACAATTGATGGGGGTGTTAACTGGACAAGTCAAAGTGTCCCGCTCCCCAGCCTTACCTTATACGATGTGTTCTTCCTAAATGCCAATACAGGGTACATTTCTACTTCTGGTGGGCATGTATTTAAAACCTTAGACGGAGGCGCTAACTGGACCAATACAAACTTTCCTGAAAGCAATAACATTTTCGAGATGTACTGGACAGATGTGAATACAGGCTACCTTGCCACAAGAAAAATTTGGAAAACCTCTGATGGCGGAACTACCTGGACTTCGGATGGATTTTCTCCAACCGGAACCATCAGTGAAATCCAATTCCTTGATGCCAACACAGGATTTGCCACGTTTCAGGGAGGTGAAGTTTTTCAAACCATGGATGCAGGAGCCTCCTGGACTACGTTCGTTGAAGGCAGTGAGTTAGCACCGTCCTTGAGCTACCTAGAGGCCATAGATGTGGACAACCTTTGGCTTGCTAGTTCTCGGTCCATCTACAATCGCACATTCTTCGATAGCTCTGGTCCCACTTCCATTGGTCTCATAGTACCGGCGTCCAGTTTCTGTCCCGGCGAAGAATTTATAGCCACGTTTACCGCGGACAGGCAAATCCCTGATGTAGAAATCACGCTTCAGCTTAGTGATGAATTTGGATCTTTTTCCTCCCCAACCAACATCGGATCGGTAGCGGAAGCCAGTACATTCACTGGAAACATTGTCGGAACGATTCCTGCCATGGTAGTCCCTTCTACCAGCTATCGTATGCGCGCAGTGATTCCGTCACTAACGGGAAGCGATAATGGGAAAAATCTGTCTGTCGGAGGTCCTCCAACTCCTGATTCGTTCATTACGAGTAGTGCACAAGTATGCAAAGGCTCCATTAGTGTCCCCTACGAGATAGCTCCGGTTCAGGGAATGAGCTACTTATGGTCGTACTCTGGGTCTGGGTCCTTCAACATTTTCGACAATGGCACTCCCTCCATCACCATTAGTTTCTTTAACTCCGCCACAAGCGGGACTTTAAGTGTGGTGTTATCGAATGACTGCGGAGACAGTGACCCACTTGAGTTGGAGATCACAGTTGGCACACCAAATGCCGGAGGGACGGCACAAGGGGGTATTACTGTATGCTCAGGGACTGCAGCACCCGAACTGTCTGTAACCGGCCAAATAGGCAATGTGGTTCGCTGGGAGAAGGCAGTTTCCCCATTTAGCAGCTATACTCCTATACCTAACAGTGATGATTCAAATTTTTCCCCTCCGGGCACCGTTCTAGAAACTACTCGATTTAGAGCTGTAGTACAAGACGGCGGATGTGACGAAGCACCTTCATCCTTTACAACCGTGAATGTTGCACAACCTAGCGATGGCGGTAGCGTAATCGCGCTGTCGGGAATTACCCAGATCGCGAATGGAACGAGCCCTGGTAATCTTTCTGTACTGGGACAGCTGGGTACGGTGCTTAGGTGGGAAAAATCAGAGGCCCCCTTTGATGCTTTTGAAGCCATATCCAATACTTCGACACTTTACAACCCCGGAGTATTGACGAAAGACACACGCTTTAGAGCCGTTGTGAAAAATTCGAACTGCGATGAAGACATCTCCGAATTTATTGAGATTACGATGCTTTCCTTGACCTGGGATGGATCGTCCTGGAGCAATGGCACCGGACCTGCCACTGATGGATCGG
>CAZQJU010000185.1:0-4625 GCA_964593185.1 uncultured Roseivirgaceae bacterium | reverse complement strand
TGATAGAATTGAATGGAGTTTTCCGGGCTTGATCGCCCCTTCATCTCAAGCAGGCCTTCCTCAGGGTCAAATTTGACCAGTGGGGTGGTTCTTGTAGGTTCGATGAATACTTTTTCCATTTTAAAAAAGCTTATTAGTTAGTGTAACTCTTGATCTAGTTCTACTCTAGGCAATCGTATTTGAAACGTAAAATAGCTGACCTTGTCGGTTACCGGTTGAAATTTATATCGTAATTTTTGGCCTCCCGTCTTTCTTGCGATATCGATAAATCCAAGCCCTCCAGTACCCTTATCCGAGAACTCTTGCTCGGCGAGAACTCGCTTGTACAAGGCTCTAAGCTCCTGGGCATCCACTGCATTAATATCGTCCAATCGCTTTTGAATGTCTTTGGTTTTGTCTGAAGGTATGTAGTTACCTGTTTGTAGACTGTAGAATCGCTTTCGCGCACTGATCATAATCAACGCTGAGTTTGAATCGTAGCTGCTCACTTTCACCTCATCGGCATTTACCTCATCCAGGTGGTAGTATAAGTTTTGGATACATTCGGTGGCGACGTTGTAAAACTTCTTCTTCACCTTCCGGTCCTCTTCAAGCTCTTCGAGTCTTTCCTCTAAGGTGCCAATCATGGCGGTGACCAAATCAAATGTGAGCTCACCCTTATACATCAAGATGATATTTTGGTCGTAGATGTTTTTGTAACTCCTCAGGTAATCCATGAGCTGGTCATTTCTTTGATCTTGAAAGTAAAAACTTATGATTGATTAAACCAAATGTTTAAACTTTTAAAATTATACTTTGATTTTCAATTAATTAAGATTTAGGGTGTCTTGCTAATTTTACAGCAAGCTATTCACAAAAATATGTTCTTTATATCACATTGGATGAAAAAAAAATAAAAGGATTTTTATCTAATTCTTTGCTACTTTAGTAGATGTACGGGTTCGTATAATCGATTTGAAGACGCATTCCTTTTCGATAAAATCGAACTTAGTATCGAGCTACCTCAGATTTTGCGAGAGCAGTTCTGGCAAGTTGCAAAGAAGCTTGCATACGTACGAAGATATCTTCAGATGTGAGTGACATAGGTAGAAGGAATTAATCAGCTAAAGCTATGTTAAAAAAGGATTTATACATTAATGTCTTCATCGTCACAGCGGTTGTTCTGGTTGGTGCCGTGGCGTATTATGTTTTTGTTCTTCAGAAGCAGATTGTGGATTCCTTCAATCAGGACCCAAAAGTGGTGCAGGTGTCAACAAATCAAGCCACCCTTGGGCAGCAGATTGTCAAGAACGCGCTTGGAATGGGATACGCGAGAAACGAAGGCCAATTTGAGTTCTTCAAAAACGAACTAGGTCGGATTTATCCTGAGTTTCAAGCAGGTCATCAGGCACTGATCGATGGAAACGATGAGCTGGGTATTAGTAAACCCTTGGAAACGGATGAATACCTGGAACTTCAAGAAAACATCAAGTTTCTCTATTTCGACATCGGTTCAGCATCTTCAAACCTTCTGGAGATTCCCTTCTCTCAAAACCGAGTGGACTCTGACTTGAACTATGCGGCACTTCGGAGGGTAATTTCACAGTTGGTCAACAGAATCAGAGACTACGAGACAGCGTCAGACGAGATCACCAACTATTTCGTGTTGAACGCACAAAACAGAGGGGCAAGTTTGGGTCTGGCTGAATATGTGGGTTTCAGTAGTTTCGTGCTCATTTTTGTGTTGTTGGGGGTTTTCATTGTACGTCCGCTCGTCAAGTTAGCCAGTGATAACTACCTGTCGGCTAACAAGGCATTCGTGAAAGTGAAAAAGTCTGAGCAGCAACTCAAGATCAACTTCCAAAAGCAAAAGCTGATCAATAGAAAACTACATCAATCCAGAAAGCAGCTGGAAGAAAACAATGCAAAACTTAAGGAATCCGAGAATAAACTCATGAAGTCCTCGGAAGAGCAGATCAAAATCAATGAGCGTTTGATTTCTGCACAAGAGGAACTGAACGGCGCGTATAAAAAGCTGCAAGATTCCGAAATTGAAATCAGGGAATTGGCAGATAAGCAACTGCAGGACAACGAAAAACTATTTCTTGCGGAGAAGAAGCTACAGGCAATTCTGGAAAAAGAAAAGAAATCCAAAGACGAACTTGGGCATGCACTGGATTCGTTAAAGAGCGCCCAATCTCAACTTGTGCACTCGGAGAAAATGGCTTCCCTTGGGCAGTTGACCGCAGGTATTGCTCACGAGATCAATAACCCGATCAACTTCATCTCCAGTGGGATGGTTTCCTTGAAGATGTCCATGGAGTCGCTGCGGGAAATTGCAGAGGAGTATACACGTCTTGACGATGGAGACGATCCTGATGATGTCCTTGACGGGGTACGCGAGCTCAAAGAAGAACATGAGTACGACGAGATCGTTGATGAGTTGGATGACTTGATCAACGATATCAATTACGGGGTACAGCGAACGATTGAAATTGTCAAAGGTCTGAGGGTCTTCTCCAGATTGGATGAAGAGGAGGCGAAGAATGCCAATGTAAACGAAAACATCGACGCTACGCTGACGCTACTTCGTAACAAGACCAAAGGCAAGATTGAGATTACGAAGCACTATGACGATAGCATGAATGAAATTGAGTGCTATCCGGGCCAGTTAAATCAGGTCTTCATGAATATTCTCAACAACGCAGTGCAAGCCATGCCTGACGAGAAGAAAGATGGTGAGATCACTATTTACACTGAAGAGGCGGCGGAAGAAGTATTTGTCCGGATCAAAGACAATGGGATCGGAATTCCGGATGAAATCAAAAATCGAATTTGGGAACCCTTCTTTACCACCAAGGAAGTGGGTGTTGGTACGGGTCTGGGGATGTCCATCACGTATGGTATCATAGAGAAACACGGAGGGAAAATTGATCTTTCCAGTGAAGTTGGTAAGGGGACAGAGTTTGTGATTACGTTACCAAAGAAGATCCCAGTTACACAGAAGAATCAAGAAGAAGTTGCAGAGAGCAATTAATAGATAAACCACGAGATGAGCGAGATACAGGAACAACAAGCAGTACCTTCAACAAAAGAAAAGAAATACTCTTTGCTCTACGTAGATGATGAAGCAACCAATCTACGAGTTTTCAAAGCCAATTTTAGGAAGTTTTTCAATGTGCATACCTCAACGAATCCTATCGAGGCCATTGAACTTCTCAAGAATGAGGATATTCAAATCATCGTGACGGATCAGCGGATGCCGGAAATGACAGGGACACAGTTTCTGGAGAAAATCCTTCCTGACTATCCGGATGTGATCAAGATCATCTTAACAGGTTTTACAGATATCGAAGCCATCAAAGATGGAATCAATCGTTGTGGAATCTTCAAGTACATCACCAAGCCTTGGAATTTTGATGAGATGAAAGGTGTGTTGGAGCGTGCCATTGAGACCTATCAGCAGGCCATCGAGAGTGAGGAGCATATACAAGAGCTTGAAGAATCTAACGTGCAATTGGAAGGTCGCGTGAAGGAGCGAACCGATGAGCTAAAGCGGATCAATAAACGACTGATTGATAGCATCCGGTATGCGGGACTGTTGCAGCAATCGATGTTACCAAATGACCGCTATCTATCAAGGCAGTTCAAGGATCACTTTGTGATTTTTGAAACTAAGTACCTGTTTAGCGAGGAATTCATTTGGACAACACGTTTGAACTTCCGCTCGGAAGATTATACGGTGGTAGCCTTGATAGAATTTGATGGTAAGGGTATTGTAGGTTCACTTAAGACCTTGATCGCTGATTCAGTTCTTAACTACCTGACCCACGATCGAAAAATCTTTCATTCGGGCGAGATCATCAACGAACTAAAATACGAATTGGATGCAGCAGGATCTGAAGAGCTTTCGTGTGAGATAAAAGTCTCCGTGGCGGTCTTTGACCACAATGCGAAAACGCTGCAGTTCAGCGGCATCAACCAGGATATGGTGGTATTCAGTGACAATAAGGCGACGCTGTTGAAAGGGGAAAGCATGGAGCATTTTGAAGATGCCATTGCGGATAAAATCGCGATTGAACCGAATTCTTCGTACTACATGTACTCCAATGGATACTATAATCAGCAGAACGAAGATGGTGTTTCTTTCACCTACGAGAAATTTGAAGAAATGCTCAAGTCCATGCAAGACAAGTCGATGCAAGAGCAACGTCATTTTTTGATTTCAAATCTGGAATCCTGGAAAGGCAAAGCATCACTAAACGATGATATTACAATCATCGGCTTTAAACTGTAAATTCGCGGGATGGCAAAAGCTAGCAGTTTCAAAACCTGGTGCACAGACAACATAAGTCCGCAATCGTGGACTCGGATTTGTTTACGATGTGTAGACGAAATTCGTGCGAAAGGCCTGACACTAAAGGAAATGGAAGAGCTTGAACCAGACGTTGAAATTGACAATGACCTTTTAGAAGCGCTCAATACAGCACTGCATACGCTTTATGAAATGAAAGTGGATGAGAGCGAATTAGCAACTGTGGGTTAACAACCAAAATTGAGCTATCGTACCTCAATTCCAAGCACACAAACATCATCTGTTTGACTGGTATTCTTTGACCATTCGTAAAATGCTTGTTCGATCAGAT
>CAZQJU010000184.1:0-4702 GCA_964593185.1 uncultured Roseivirgaceae bacterium | reverse complement strand
ATGAGCGATGATTTCCACGAGCGTACGCAGATCATGGCGATTGCACAGTGGGTTGGCCAGTGGGCTTGGGTCATTGCCCCATGGTTCTGGGTAATCATGTACGATCCCTCCTGGTTTGATTCCCCTGAAGTGGCCACACGTCAGTTAGCTATTTGGGTTGCAGTCATCTTTGCCTTCTGTGCAATGGTACCGGGGCTGTTCATCCCCAGTAAGTCTACCGTAAACGAAAACTATTCTCCGCTATCCTTCAGTGGTATTGGCAGTAGCTTAAAAGAGATCTTGCGAGGCTTTAAGGAAGCTTTTTCTTCAAGACCTTTCCGAAAACTGTGTATCTCCACATTCTTCATTTACAATTCATTCATGACGATCTCCGGATTTTCCTTCTTTATCATCGTATGGTATCTCTACCAAGGTGATGCCGGAGCAGCAGGAATATGGACCCCGCTCTTTGGAAGTGCGGGTGCCGTAGTAACCACCTTTATCGTAATTCCAATCGTGGCCACCATGTCCAAGAAGATGGGTAAGAAAAAGGCCTTCATGATCTCACAAAGTATTTCAATTTTAGGGTATGCCAGTTTATGGTTCTTATTCGTGCCCGGCAAGCCCTGGATGTTCCTCTTTGCCTTGCCTTTCCACTCCTTTGGGATTGGTAGCTTGTTTACCTTGATGATGTCCATGACGGCTGACGTGATCGACCTGGATGAACTGAACTACGGTGTCCGACGAGAGGGCGTTTTTGGTGCGATCTACTGGTACATGGTGAAGTTTGGATTTGCCATTGCAGGAGGCCTTAGTGGGGTCATTCTAAGTGTGGTCGGCTTTGACGGAAACTTGGATGTGCAACCTGATGGTGCGATTACAGGGCTTCGAGTATTCTTCTCTGGGTTCCCTATTCTTGGTACCCTGATCTCCTTGTACGTCATGCGCAACTATAGCATTGACGAAGCACGTTCCAACGAGATTCGCAGTGAACTTGAAAAAAGGAAGAACCAAGACGAGCCCCAAGGTTCATCGTACTACAATAGCGGATTCGCCGGCTCCATCGGAGATGCTGAAATTCCGAAAAGCGACGTGGACTTCTCAACGAAATCTGATGCCGAAGTGAATGCACTTTTCCAATCAGCACTGAAAGAAGGAATGCACGGGCTTAGCTTCAGTCCATACCTGGATTCACAAAACGTGGGTGACACGCTATCCGAAGCACAAATCCGTGAACGTATGGAAATCGTTGCTCCCTACACGAGCTGGGTGCGGTCTTTTTCGTGTATCGAAGGAAATGAATTTATTCCTCAGGTAGCACATGAAAAGAAACTAAAGACCTTAGTCGGTGCGTGGATCGGTCCTGATAAGGATAGGAATGAACAAGAAATCGAAGCCTTAATCAAGCTGGCCAAAGATGGACATGTGGACATTGCGGCTGTTGGAAACGAAGTACTCCTACGGGGAGACATTAGTGCTGAGGAGTTAATCAGTTACATTGAGCGGGTAAAAAAAGAACTTCCGGGCATCCAGGTGGGATGCGTGGAAACGTATTTCAAGTTCCATGAAAATCCGCAGTTGATTGATGCCTGTGACGTGGTGCTGGCAAACTGCTATCCTTTCTGGGAAGGCAGTAGCATCGAGCAAGCGACCGCATTTCTGGATAAGATGGTGGAATTGACCATTGACAATGCCAAAGGGAAGCAGGTGATCATTACCGAGACGGGTTGGCCTAGCAAAGGAGATACCAACCACGGTGCGCAACCTTCTCCGACCAATGCGATGAAGTATTTCATCAATGCAAACAACTGGAGAAAGGCGCAGAAGACAGATCTGTTCTACTTCTCGTCGTTTGATGAATCATGGAAAATCAGGCAAGAAGGGGATGTAGGTCAAAGCTGGGGTATTTGGGATACCAAGGGAAATCTGAAGTATTAACAACATAATTTGAATTAATAACCAATCAAACAATAAGATATGTCATCACGAAGAGCAGGAAAATTCTTATCTCTTGCAGGAATTGATTTAGAAGGAAAAAGTCTTGATGAACTTAAAGATCTTTACAAAAAGTATTTGGATAATGGTCTGCACGGACTGTGCTTTAGTCCATACGAAGAAGGTCAAGAACCCGGTGATCAACTTTCTGAAGCGCAGATTCGACGCAGGATGGAGATCATCAAACCTTACACCAATTGGATTCGTTCCTTTTCCACCACCGATGGAAATGAGATGATTCCGGTCATCGCCAAAGAATATGGTATAAAAACGTTAGTCGGTGCCTGGCTTGGAGATGATCCGGAAATCAACGAAAAAGAGATTCAAGGACTGATCAAGTTGGTTAACGAGGGTGTGGTGGATATTGCCGCGGTAGGCAATGAAGTGATGTACCGTAAAGACCTAACCGAACAAGAATTGCTTGATTTCATGTACCGTGTCAAAGATGAAGTCGCCGGTTCAGGTGTTCCGGTGGGCTATGTGGATGCCTATTATGAGTTTGAAGCACGTCCGGCTATAACCGAAGCATGCGATGTAATCCTTGCGAACTGCTATCCGTACTGGGAAGGATGTCCCATTGAATATTCCCTCCTTTACATGAAGGAAATGTACCGAAAAGCTGCTGATGCAGGCATGGGGAAAGACGTTATCATTACGGAAACCGGATGGCCTGACAAAGGAACCGGACTGGATGGTGCCATCCCTTCTGAGATCAATGCCATGAAGTACTTTATCAATACCCAGCAATGGTCAGACGAAGACGGTATCGAAATTTTCTACTTCTCCTCATTTGACGAATCCTGGAAAGTGGGCGATGAAGGCGATGTAGGGGCGTACTGGGGTATCTGGGACAAAAACGAACAACTCAAGTTCTGATATCAGATTCTTTTTCGTATCGGATTGATTACTTTCGACGTTTGAACGTTTTCAATCCGATATGAATAAAAAGCACTTTATCACCTCACAGCCATTCATCTGGCTCATCTTCATCATCTTGAACGCCTGCACCTCGAACCAGGAAGCTACTTCCTCCGTCGAAGCAAAAATCGACAGCCTCCTGTCGATCATGACTTTGGAAGAGAAAATAGGCCAAACCAACCTGTACAGCGGTAACGAAGAAATGACCGGGCCCGCGCCCCAAGGAAACAATAAAGAACGGGCAGAAAACATCCGTACCGGAAAAGTAGGCGGCATGCTCAACGTACTTTCTGCTGCCTCTACGCGAAGAGCGCAGGAACTGGCCGTAGAAAATAGCCGATTGGGCATTCCCTTAATATTTGGATACGATGTAATCCATGGATACAAAACCATGTTCCCGATTCCATTGGGACAAGCGGCCTCTTGGGATGTGGAGGTGGCCAAAACCGGTGCACAAGTAGCGGCACGAGAAGCTGCTGCCGCCGGCCTGCACTGGACCTTTGCACCCATGATTGACGTAAGCAGGGATGCACGCTGGGGACGAATCATGGAGAGCCCGGGCGAAGACCCTTACCTTGCCTCCATCATGGCCGAAGGCTGGGTGAAAGGATTCCAGGGAGATGACCTTTCGTCACTGGAAACCATCGCTTCCACAGCAAAACACTTTGCCGCCTATGGCTATGTGGAAGCGGGAAGAGAATACAACACCGTAGAACTATCCAAGCAAGCACTTTTCAATATTGTATTGCCGCCGTTCAAAGCAGCTAAAGACGCAGGCATAGCCACGTTCATGAATTCTTTTAACGACCTTAATGGCGTCCCTGCAACTGGCGACACCTACTTACAGCGGGATCTTTTGAAAGGTGACTGGAACTTTGATGGGTTCATCGTTTCTGATTGGGCCTCCATTGCAGAGTTGGTTTCGCATGGATTTGCTTCCGATTCTGCCCATGCGGCAGAATTGGCAATGAATGCGGGCTCCGACATGGACATGATGGGCTTCACCTATGAGGCATTTCTAAAGCAAAAGATTGAAGAGGGGAAGGTGAGCGAATCAACACTGGACGATGCTGTTCGTAGAATTTTACGGATCAAATTTGCACTTGGGCTTTTTGATGATCCTTACCGTTACTCTGACCTGGAACGAGAAAAAGGGGAGTTACTGTCTGAACAGAATCTCAGCTTGTCTCGGGATGCTGCGCGAAAGTCGTTCGTCTTACTAAAGAACGATGAAGCAACGCTCCCACTTCAGAAAAATATCGGGTCCATTGCCGTCATAGGGCAGCTGGCAAACAGCAAGGACGTGCCCTTAGGAAGCTGGAGGGCACAAGCCAACACCAACTCCGCTGTATCGGTATTGGAAGGCATCCAGAGTGCTGTCGCAGAGCGAACCAAAGTTGGATTTGCACAAGGGTATACGCTTACGACCGGATTGCGAAGTTTTGTGCAAGAACTGACGATTGTCGAAGGTGACAAATCAGGCTTTAACCAGGCTGTACAGCTGGCAAGAGGCAGTGATGTTGTCGTCATGGTCATTGGTGAGGATTGCTGGCAATCCGGAGAAGGAAGAAGCCAGATGGACATTTCCCTGAAAGGGAATCAAAATGACTTGATTCAGGAGATCTACAAGGTGAACAAAAATGTGGTGGCGGTTGTGATGTCCGGACGACCTGTCCCGTTGCAAACAGTCTCTGAGCATTCAAAAGCCATCCTGCAAACCTGGCATGCAGGTTCTGAAGCAGGAAACGCCATTGCAGATGTACTCTTTGGTGATCACAGCCCTACTGGGAAACTACCCGTTTCGTTCCCT
>CAZQJU010000183.1:2436-4761 GCA_964593185.1 uncultured Roseivirgaceae bacterium | reverse complement strand
CCTTGAATTTCTTGTCAAAGTTTTTGGGAATAAATCCGTTGTAATACACCGGTATGTCGGGCAGTAGTTGTTGCGGTAAAATGAGTTGTTCATCAAGTGATGCGGCATACAAAATCGGTTTCAGCAAGCTACCGGGACTTCGTTGACTGGTGACTATATCTACGTGCTGACCATGTGCACCTTCATTCGCAGAATTACCCACATAGGCCAGCGTTTTCCCTGAGCTAATGTCAATGATCAGAGCCGCCGCGTTATGAATTTCGTTTTTGGCCTGCTTAATGCTGTAGTCTTCCAGGATCTTTTTAGATCGGATTTGAAGCCGGTGGTCGAGTGAGGTGATCACGTTTTGGCCTGAAAGCCCTTCTTTTTGTACCCTATGAAGTAGGTGGTAGGCTAGGTTGGGCAATTGCGTCAAGGCTTCCGGTAGGGGTTCAGCAAGCGAAAGTTTGAGATCTTCATCCGTGATCACCTGTTTAACGTTGAGTTTCTTCAGCAGGCGGTTTCGCTTCTCAAGTAGCGTGGCTTCGTTTCTTCCGGGGAAAATACTTCCAGGATGATTTGGAAGTACTGCGAGCATCGCCGCTTCCGCCCATGACAATTGATCGATACCACGCCCAAAGTATCGAAAAGATGCAGCGTTGATACCTACGATGTTTCCGCCATACGGCGCATTATTCAGATAGTGCAAAAGGATTTCTTCCTTGCTGTAAACGAGTTCTAGTTTGAGGGTATAGCCAAGCTCTTTGAACTTTTGCCAATAGGTGCGCTCCTGGTTTCCAAGTGCCATGCGAACGGTTTGCATGGATAGGGTACTCGCTCCGCTGACAATCCGGTTCTCCGCCAAATTTTGATAGATGGCCCGAACGATGGAGACAGGATTGATGCCCGGGTGATAGTGGAAGTACTGATCCTCAGCATAACGAACTGCTTCTGCTAGCTTCGGCGGAATGCTATCAACAGGAGCAAACCTCCATTGTTCGTCTTCCGAGACGGATGCTGAGAGTAGACTCCCATCCCTGGATCTCAGAGTAGTGGCATAGTCGGCCTTGAAAAGCGGACGGGGCAACGGAATACAGAGGATACCGATGAGTCCTAGCAGGATCACCAAGAGTATCCTGCTAATGGGATGCTTGGCTATTCTGGCATGACTTCTATCCATTGTCCTTTCCTGTTGGCAAAAACCGTGTTGTCGTACATGGCCTCACACTTGATTGATGGCAAGTAGAAATCACCCTGATACGTCGCATTGAGGAGTACCGACAACTCAATCGACTCACCAGAGGCAAGATCAAAGTAATGCATCACGCGATCGTCCCGGATATCCATGTAATCAACGGCTTCATTCTCTTCTTCGGATTCATCCAACCGTGTATTGATGATCTCCCAACCGGACGGGAAGAGCTGTGTGAGCGCAAGATCTGAATAATCTCCTTTCAAGGCAGGGTTGGTAATCTTGATGACTGATCTGAAGTTCTGACCCTGTCTCAGTGAAGTTTCGCTGAGTGAGGTACCATCCAGATCTTCATACCGTACACGAATCGTTAGGTTTCGGCTAGCCGATTCATCGGTGCCCTCTATCGGGATTCCGCTTCGAATCAAACTCACAAAGACAGGTGCTGCACCCTGATTGGTCACCTCGACATCTTGCTTTTGATCTGCCTCATTGATGGTCAGTTGGTTGATGAATTTGTCGGGCTCAACTTCACCCTCCTCATTGCCTATCTGGACACTGACAGCAATGTCCTCGTCCAGCTCAAATTGGGAAGCATACTTTGAGATCGAGATGAAGCAATAGGCGGTTGTCTGTGTGGACATCCACTTGTTGTTGTCCCCCATTTCTTTCGCAAGTTCCATCAGGATTTCGAATGCTTGCTCTTCATTACCAAGATCAAGATAGGTTTCCATCAACATGGCCTGATCTCGGGTTTTGGATCCGTACGAATACCGATCGTAGCTATACTGATACGTGGAATCTGTATTCGCCAGGGCTTGCAACATCGCCAGGCCTTCATTTTTGAATCCTGCGAGCGCATACGCTGACGCCAACCGTACCTTTGCTTCCTTACGAATTTTCGTATTCTCTTTCATTCTGTTCATGGCTCCCAAGGCAGGTGTCCCGCTTAGCGCAAGCGTATACAGTCGGTAGGCCTGGACTAAATCGGTGTTCTGATCTTCGCTGAATGGACCCCAGCTATTGGCTTCTTTCGTTTGAAACTTGATCCAACTGGCTACCATGGCTTCTGGAATTACATACCCTTGATTTCTGGCTTCCAGCAGAAAATGACCGGCATAATTGCTTCCCCAGAAATTGTGATAGTCGTTGCC
>CAZQJU010000183.1:0-2336 GCA_964593185.1 uncultured Roseivirgaceae bacterium | reverse complement strand
ATGGGTAGATAGTCAGAACTCCAGGTTTCATTCGCAGCGACCACCTTGTTTTCAACGTCTGTAATAATGGGATTCCTAGGAATAACATCCATATTGACATCATAGGTGGAGACAATATTTCCTGACTTCACGGTGACTTTTACTGCACCAGGGCCAAGTACCTCTTTCGCTTCGATGTCAAAGAAAAGCAACTTATCGCCTGTTCCGGAAAAACGAACAGATTTCCGACCCTCACCGACCAGTGCTAAACTTCCGGTTACGTCCACTTCCACCGCTGCATTTTGGATGTTTTCGTCTAGTGAGAATACATTGACCGGCAACCTCATTTTTTCTTTTGGTCCCGCAACTCGTGGCAAGGTGGCAAGTACCATCAGAGGTTGTTTGACCGGGGTCACTACCTCGGCACTTCCATACGCATCATCGGATGCCGCTACTACCATGGTTTTTACACTCCCGAGGTACTGGGGCATGGTGATTTCATGCTTCCTGGTTTCTTTGGCTTTCAACTTGAAAGGGCCCAGGAACTTGACCACTGGCTTGAATCGGTTGTTGTCGTTTTCTTCGTTTGCTTTCACTTCTCCATCTCCGCCAATCGCGAGTATGTGTTCCATCTGTCCACTGAACGCGCCGATGACATCATCGTAAATGTCCCACGTCTTGATGCCCAAGGCCTCTCTTGCATAGAAGGTCTTCCAGGCATCAGGGGTTTTGAAGTTGGTGATGTCGAGCAGTCCTTCGTCTACCACGGCAAGCGTGTAGCTCATGGCTTTGCCTGACGCTTCGCTAACACTAACAGTATATTTTTCTTCAGGTCGAAGCTCACTAGGTAAGGCGATAGTTGGTTTCAGGGTGGTTCCCGGATCGATGATTTCGACGGCCTTAACACCATAAAGACGGATGGGTAAATCGTTCAGTGTTTGACTGTGCGGCTGCAACATGGATAGGTGCACATAGATGTTCGGGGCCATATCCGGGGTCGCATCAAAGGTGATGTTGGTACTCTCTTCTGTCGTTTCTACCCAGAATGTTTCCAACACTTCGCTGCCTGTTTCAAGGCTTACCAATATGCGGTTGCCCAACGTGGAGGGAACCGTGATGGACACTTTTTCACCGACATTGTACTGCTCCTTAGACACGCCAAAATCAAGCATCGTGGCTCCTCCAAGATCACCACGTTTTCCTTTACCGGCCCATCCCGGCCAATCGACGTAGACGATTTGACCGGTGGAGTGACCCGAATTGGGATCTGTTACGCGGATGTAGTACCTACCCCAGGAAGGATGATTGATCCGCAGCTTCCAGGTACCTTCCCCATTCGTGGTGTTGACGGTAGCACTTGCGATGGGATCGCGATGGTACCGACCAACATAGTTGCTCAGATTCTCGTAGGATTTGTCCCACCACCATCGCCAATTCAGCTTATATAGTTCAACCTTCAGTCCTTTTCGGCTGATGGGATTGCCTTTGGAATCCACCGAGGCAATTCGAATGTCATGGTCCTTGTCGGTCAGCAGGATCCCACGTTTGTCACCTTCAGGCACTTTGATGCCAACAAAACTTTGGTAAGGATAGTAGGGAACACTTTGATTACTGATACTAAAGTCCCCGCCAGGCTCGTATACTTTTCCATAGAAGGAGGCTAGCAATGCTCCAGGAGCATTGGAAACGTCTCCCAAATCGGCCGTCATCCTCGCATAACCCTCACTATCCAATTTGCCTTCGTACACCAATTCGCGGTAGTTGTAGAAGTCTCTCGCGGCATCGTCAAACGAAAAGTTTGGATAGCTCTTGAACGTAGTTTTGATGGGTTTGAGCTTTAGCTCGTACTCAGCGTCCAGGTTGCTGACTTTGGCACCGGTCAACCACCGTACGTTGAGGTTGCCTGAGACAACGTTGTCATTGAATCCAAACTCCTCTTTATCAAACTGAAGATCTATTTTGAGCCGATTGGGCTTAATGGTTTCAATCTTAACCTCCTTGTAGAAGGATGCTCCTCCTACTGTTGCTTTGGCTTGCCAATTCCCGGTCGGTGCATCTTCATTCGTGACAAAATCAAATCGGTACATTTTATCGACCGATTCCGTACTGATTTTTCGGTACTCCAATTGTCCTGAAGGATTGAAGAGCTCTAGAACCACCGGATGCTGATCCGGCAATCTGGATTCTATATCATTGATGATGAATCCAAGATGAACGGTGTCTGCCGGTCTCCAGACGCCACGCTCACCGTAGATGAAGCCTTTTAAGCCATTTTGCACCTTCGTTCCGGAGACGTTGAAATTGCTCAGGGAAAGTGCGGAGCCATCGTCCAGTTTAAGGTAAGACACCTGGTTGTC
>CAZQJU010000182.1:0-4772 GCA_964593185.1 uncultured Roseivirgaceae bacterium | reverse complement strand
GTCAAGAATCGGATACAATCACCAAATTGAAAAAAGGATTAACGATTGGTCTTTGGAGTTGTTTTTGTATGGACGCTTTCAACCTCCGTTCAGTTGATAAGTAAGAAGTTTAGCAGTGCACAGAACTAATTAATACATGGAAACATATGAAGAGCTAGAGCTCCAAAAGTTGAGCATTGAAGATGTTTCGATTGGTCTCCGACAAATCGGAAAAGGGGAAAATCTCGTGTTTATCCATGGTTTTCCGACTCATGGCTATACGTGGAGAAAAGTACTTCCTGAACTCTCCGCCTATTTTAGATGCCACGTGTTGGATCTACCTGGATTGGGTGATAGCGAGTGGACCGCTATGACGGATTTCAATAGCAAAGCGCAGGCGAGGTATATCCTAAAACTGCTAGAAAAAATTAAGATTGACTCCTGTAGCCTAATTGCGCACAATTCCGGAGCGACTATCGCGAGATACATTGCACTGCAAGAGAAGGACAAAGTCAAAAATCTGATCATCCTGAATACAGAGATCCCGGATCATCGACCGCCCTGGATTCCCTTTTACCAAAAAATTGGCCTGTTGCCTACTGTGCCCAAAATTATTCGAAGTTTGTTGAAAAGAAGGTGGTTCATTAGATCATCGATGGGTTTTAAAGAGTTTTACTCCGATAAAGCCATGTTGGATCATGAATCAAATATTGCTCCCTATGTAAATCCGTTTATCCATTCGCAGGCAAAGACCATTGGTGCATTCAAGTATCTAAAAGGAATTGACTGGAAATTGATTGACGAGTTCAGGTACCTACACAAAGAAATAAAGGCCAGAACGTTGTTGATTTGGGGCAGAAACGATCGAACATTCCCCATCGAGTACGGGAAGCAGATGGTACAGCAGTTTACTGCAGAGATTGAGTTTATAGCAACAGATGCATCTTTATTGCCCCACGAAGAAAAACCGGACGAAGTTGTAAGCGCAGTACTGCGTTTTGTAAAAAACAATCCCACCTAAGCAATGTTGGCCATCTACATAGCTCAAACCTTCTCAAGCTCGGTGATTACGAGAAGGTAAACAGTCGATCCTCAAGGTTCTGCACTTGGAACTCCCCTTTTCTATTTTTAAGTAGTTTAAATCCTTCTTTTCCAAGATTTTCAGCGCAGAGGATTGTGAAATTTGAATTAATCAACATATGATTTTTTCTTACCACCCTCCAAAAGGGAATTGGTTCATCCTGGGCAGAGTGGATCTCAGTGATGGTCTTCACAAAATTGGTCGTTCTCATTGGACAGGTAACGTCGGTATCGTGATCGCGTGCCAGTCGTTTGCATACGGAATCAATCGTAGCAACCTTTCCCACAGGAATCTCTTTGATTACGGACTCAACCATCTCTATATCAGGATGCAACATTGTGCCTATTCCGTAGAACTTTTGCATCTTCTCTGGAATTGCAACTTTTTTCATTGGGGTCTCAATTGAAACTCAAACAAACTACTATCATAGAAACTCTTTACTGCGCAGATTTTGTTTGACTCAAACGTAATCGCATCAAGTCCTTCAAGTTCAATCTTTCTCCCAGTTGGTGGATATCCAAAAAACTCCCCTGTGTTTACACCGGTCATTTTCCACGCTAGAAAGAACTGATGCTCACGGGTCTTATCGATTGAAATGACCTGGAACAAAATGTCCGAAAAAGCGCTATGCGTAGCGGCAATTGAACCCGACAATACACTGATCGCACTACCTGCTTGCGTAGCATCCCAGTACGCTGCTTTTTCGTTGAACACCTCTGCTAAAGAGGAAACTTCATTTGAATTCCATATGGAAACATACTTTTCAATTTGTTCTTTCATATTCAAAATGTTGTTGATTTGATTAATCGTTTCGCTTCGTTCAAAACCTCTTTGGGCGCCTTAAAAGAAGGGACAGATTTGTATACACTCAAGGTCTTGTCCAACGTATCGATCTTGTTCATTAGATCGATGCTTCGGCTGGTATGATGGGCAAACCTCAAAGCCTTCGGATCGATCATCTCCTGATCGATTAGAAAATCAATTTTCCGTTTGCAACGACAAGGGTTTTCGGCGTTGACAATTCCACATTTTGCGGTCAAAAACTCCCTTAATTTTGCTCTGGAACGTGATAATTGCTTCCTGAAGTTTGTTGGTGAAATATCCAGAATTTCGGCGGCCTCCAAGCTATTAAAGTCCAGTAAATCACCAAGAATGTATATCAGCCTATTGGTTGGATTCAGACAATGCAGCAATCCATGGGTACAACTGACCTTCACTTCCTCCTCCAGAAGGTTGATCTCACCTTCGTTGCTTGTAAATAGTACCATGTCAGACTGCCCTTTGTCAATTTGTTCCGCATATGCATCGAACGAAATTCGTTTTGCCTGGTATACTAGCTTCGATTTTTCCGAAATCAGGTAATTGCTGGCTATCCTATACACCCAGGTTCTGAAAGAACTCTTGCCCTGGAACGTGCTCAAATGGGTAATCATTTTAACCAAAATCTCCTGAGTGGCATCTTCTGCATCTTCCGGAAAAAGAAGCATCTTGAGTGACAGATTATAGATCAAATCCTTCACCTCCCCGATCAGGCTTTCCAGGGCATCCTTATCACCCGCAAGGGCTTGTTCAATTGTATATCCTATGTCCTCTTTCATTTACGCGTTTGATGTGATTGCTACCTAATTAGACAGTCCAAGCTAAACAAGTGTGACACGTCATTCGGAAAAAATTCGTAGCAAGTGTGAAAGTTTTATGCGCAGTAAGCATCTCCAAGCTTTGCGAATGCTAGCGCGGAGCATGTCAAACTACACAATTTCGATCGGGGGCAGAAACGATCATAGATGCTAGTTCCGTAGGAGTTCCAGTTCATCATTGGTCTATCATCTTAGATCCGGAAAAACTACAGGTGTATGCTAGTTTACAAATCATTTTCTACTGTTTCAGGAGCAAATTGAATTACCAAAAAAAGTGGCTTAATTCTTGAACTGACTTCAACAAAAGAACACGATGAAATACGCTTTGCACGGTACCACTCTTTTTCTACTACTTTCCTTTAGCACATCGTTTTCTCAAGAGACCAAGCCCGATAATGACATTGCAGGCATTGTTCAAAAAAGCGGTCAGAAGTTCATAAAAAACAAGCACATCAACGCAGTTTCCATTGGGGTTTTTAAGGACGGTCAAGCTTACGTCGAACACTTTGGTGAAATCACAAAAGGAAAAGGCAACCCACCAAACGACCAGACCATTTATGAAGTTGGCTCGATTTCCAAAACCATCACCGGATATCTAGTAGCAAAAGCTGTATTAGAGAATAAAATGAAACTTGATGACGATGTCCGCATGTACTTGGAAGGACACTATGCTAATCTGGCATTCAATGGCACACCCATTACACTAAAGCACCTAATTACACACACCAGTGGCTTACCTACGTTCCTTCCATTCGAGATGAACGGACTGTATGAAAAACTCACCGAAGAGGTACCCATCGAATATTTTAAATTGGAAGAATCATATAGTAAAGAAAAATTCTTTGAAGACTTAGCACGTGTGAAGCTAAGCAATGAACCAGGAGTCACGTATTCGTATTCCAACGTTGGCGCAGAATTAATGGGCCACGCCCTAGAATCCGTCTATCAAAAAAGTATAGATGAGTTGTTGAAAGAGACGATTGCAGATACATACCATATGCCAACGATGAAAATTCACTTAGACTCGACAGAAACGAAAAACCTGGCACATGGCTATTGGATGGACAGCCAACAACAGGCACCAACCAATCTAAGCCCACTTTGGGGAACAGCCGGTGGCATCAAAATGACCATCGTTGATATGTTGCACTACATAAAACTACAACTGGACGAAGAAGACCCAATCGTGATTGAATCTCACAAAGCGCTGTATGAGGTACGCCATCCGATGCAAATGGCGTATTACTGGCAGGTCTGGAAAGATAAATACGGCATCTCTTACAATCACCACGGAGGTACGAGTGGGACACAAAACTGGTTGTTCATTTACCCAAAATACGATCTTGGCATATCCATCTTCACCAATCAAAGTGGACCCCAAACCCCAGCTTTGCTACGCAAGACTGCCCAAAAAATCCTTAAGCAAGTAGTAAAGGAATAGCACATCTAATGCTCCTTGGTGGGAGAACCTACAGTGAGATTAAGCGCAGATGTCTGCCATTGCTGAAACATCCGATTGCAAGACATGAGAAAAGTAAAATCCATCCATCTACCATCAGTAGTAGCCGGGCAATGCAGCGTATCACCGACTTGGACGTGAACAAATAAACTTCTTTGCCCAAGACCCAGGCGGCCTTGTAATCTAACCGCAAAGGGTTCGTATTGTCAACATCATTTGGAGATAAACGCATACAACTACTTGGCAAGTAACACACATAACGTCTATATTTAGAAATAGTTCATGCACATATACAAGAAACACTAATGTTTAGCGAGTGCTAAGACGTCTAAAAAGAAGTAACAAATATGGATTACAAAACTTACTCACAACGGCTAATCTATTTAAAAGAGCTAATTGAAAAGGAGCGACTTTCGTCACCACAAGATTTATCTGAAAAGTTTGGATGTAGTGAGAGAACCGTAAGAAAAATGATTAATGACCTGAGAGATGACGGACTAGAGATCAAATATTCAAGAAAAAAATTGAGATATTTTATAGTTTCACAGTAAACGGAATTTATTTTTCCGTTTACTGTTATATTACTGTGAACATTGTTAAATGTTTCGAGGATAAG
>CAZQJU010000181.1:0-4789 GCA_964593185.1 uncultured Roseivirgaceae bacterium | reverse complement strand
AAGAACTTTTGCTTGACTTTTCAAGCTTAGAGAGCATTTAAAAGCTGTTTTTAAGCACTCTGTTGTTTGCTTCCCTCTGAAAGCGGACGCAAAGATAGAAACTTATTTTTTGTCCGGACAAATATTTCTTAAATTTTTTTTAAGAAATTTTTCAAGAAGTTGCGAGCTCGAGATCTTTCTCTCAAAGCGGACGGCAAAGATAACAATTGCTCAGACTTCCAACAGTCTATTTGATAAAATTTCTAACTTTTTTTTATCGCCGTTTCTTTTCGGTCTGGACCGAGCGATATAAGGTGTACATCCGCACCCGCGAAAGACTCAATCTTTCGAACGAAACGCATGAGTTCTGCAGGCAACTCATTGAAATTAGGTATCCCGTCTACCCTCCATCCCGGAATCTGTAGGTAGTGCGGTTCATGATCCTGATTGTATTGGTACGGAAACTCCGTGGTCTCCTTGCCTCCGACTATGTACTTATCACAAAGCTTTATTTCATCCATACCAGACAACACATCCGCTTTCATCATGAAAAGCTGAGTAACCCCATTTAACATACATGCATAGCGTAAAGCTGGCAGATCGAGCCATCCGCACCTTCTAGGCCTCCCTGTTGTGGCACCAAACTCATTCCCCAGACTTCTTAACTCCTCTCCTTCATGATTGTGAAGTTCCGTTGGAAACGGACCGCTGCCTACTCGGGTACAATAGGCTTTAAAAATGCCAAAGACTTGATTAATACTACTAGGAGCAATTCCTAAACCTGTACAGGCGCCTGCAGTCGTGGTATTTGAACTGGTTACAAAAGGGTAGCTGCCGAAATCAATATCCAATAATGTTCCCTGAGCTCCTTCTGCTAAGACCTCTTTGTCATCGACAAGGGCTGAATTAATCAAGTATTCGGTACTACAAATTTCAAACTTCCGTAATAAATCCAGGCTTTCATGAAACTTTTGCTCCTGCTCATCTATATCAATGGACACTTCGTATCTATCGAGTATATCAAGATGCTGTTTCTTTAGGGTGTTGTACTTCTCATCGAAATCAGCTTCAATAACATCACCAACCCGTAAACCATGCCTACCCGTTTTATCTTGGTACGTTGGCCCTATCCCCCGTAGTGTTGATCCAATCTTAGCATCTCCTTTATGTTGCTCCAGCGCTTTATCCAACAACTTGTGGGTAGGAAGTATTAGTTGTGCTTTGTTGGAAATAACCAACGATTCAAAAGGATTGACACCGAAAGGCGCGAGGTTTTCGATTTCTTTCTTAAATACAATGGGATCAATTACAACCCCATTCCCAATGATATTCTGAATGCCTTCGTGAAAAATTCCTGATGGTATTTGGTGCAGTACATGTTTTTTTCCATCAAATTCCAGTGTATGCCCTGCATTGGGCCCACCCTGAAACCTTGCAACTACATCGTACTTGGGCGCCAAGAAATCCACAACTTTTCCTTTGCCTTCGTCACCCCATTGAAGACCTAAGAGAACATCAACCTTCGACATTGTTTAGTTAATTTTAGCTAAAGCCGCTTCTTTAGTGGCTTCGATATTAAATATGGCTTGCAATTTGGTCATTATCAACAATTTGTTGACCTGTTCGGATGGATTAATTAAGTAGAGCTCTCCATTCTTATTCCTGAATTTCGTCAACAGCGTGATAAGTACGCCGATGCCACTGCTATTTATGTATCTGACTTCGGAAATATCGAGTAGGCATTGTGTAATGTTCTTACTGATCATTTCATTCGCTAGCTCAACGAGCTCCGGCCCATTGTTTTCCCCTATTAAGTCTCCATCAAAATGTAGATGAAGAACTTTGCCTTCTATTTCCTTGGTATATTTCATTTAAGTTTATCTATGTTTCAATAATGATAATTGGGTCACCACTAACATCAATTAAATAGCCCCTTAAGATTTAGGTATTTTTATGGTTATGACTTGACTTGCTTTCCTTCCTCGGCAATGACTCCGGATTCTTGCTTATGTTCACACGATTCGCAATGTCCATACAACATTAACGAGTGGTGCTCTACTTTGAATTTCAAAATCTGACCAACGGTCGTCATTATGTTTTGAATTCGGGGATCGCAAAACTCATGAACCTTCCCACACTCATTGCAAATGAGGTGATCATGCTGCCTAAATCCATAAGCTCGCTCAAATTGCGCAAGGTTTTTTCCAAACTGATGTTTTGTCACGAGGTCGCAATCGACCAAAAGATCCAACGTATTATAGACTGTTGCTCTGCTGACCCGGTAGTTTTTGTCCTTCATACTCACATAGAGTGACTCCACATCAAAATGTCCCTCTTTTGAATAGATCTCTTCTAGGATAGCAAAACGCTCTGGAGTCTTCCGTAGACTCCGGTTTTCCAAATGCGTTTGAAAAATCTCCTTAACCTCTACCAAAATCTTATTTTCCGACATATTAGCAAATATAGGCCACCGCAAGATGTTGATTAGCCAGACCTACTGACTTTAACAACGCCATTTACCTTTTCTAGTTTCTTAACCAGTTTGTCTAGATGGCTGGTATCTTCCACATACAACCGGATCGTGCCCTCAAAAATTCCACCCTCCGTATTTATGGACAGGGATCGCATATTGACTTTCAATTCTTCCGATATAATATTGGAAACATCACTTACCAATCCAAGGCGATCCGTACCAATAATGGCTAACGTGGCCTCAAACGACTGATTTCTTGAGGATGCCCATTTGGCCTTAATGATTCTATACCCATAGTTAGAGAGTAGCTCTGCTGCATTGGGACATGTAGTTCGATGAATTTTAATTCCATCACTTACAGTTACAAATCCAAAAACATCGTCACCCGCGATAGGATTGCAGCACTTGGCAAACTTGTAGTCTACAATGTCCAAATCCTCACCCAAAAGGAGCAGGTCACTGTCTGTCTTTCGTATCTTCTTTAGTTTGGCCTCAATTTCCTTGGCATTAGTGATCTCTTTGGTAGTCTTTTCAGGTTTACGAAACCCTTTGATAAGACTGTGATCAATTTTGCCTATTCCTATGAAATACAAGAGATCAGAGACGCTCTTGACATTGAAGTATTGCACGATCTCGTCCAAGACCGCCTGACTGTAATTAACCTTTAGCTGCTTAAGCTTCCTTTTTACAATTTCTCGCCCTTCATCGATGGATGTCTTCCGCTCCTCTTTGAGTGCATCCTTGATTTTCGACTTTGCTTTGGAGCTTACCACATACTGAAGCCAGCTTTCGTTGGGTTTTTGTTTTTTGGAGGTGAGTATCTCCACCTGATCACCATTTTTCAACTCAAAATTGAGAGGCACCAATTTTTGGTTGACTTTGGCTCCCAGGCAGTGAGCACCGATTTCCGTGTGAATATCAAAGGCAAAGTCTAAGGCGGTTGCTCCTTGCGGTAAGGTTTTAAGGTCGCCTTTAGGGGTGAATACAAAAACCTCATCACTGTAAAGATTAGATCTGAAATCATCGATGAACTCAATCGCATTCCCATCGTTCTGCTCAAGAATCTCCCTCACTTTGGTAATCCACATCTCCAAGCCTGTTTCATTCGGGGTGTTTCCGTCTTTGTATTTCCAATGTGCAGCGTAGCCTTTCTCAGCGATCTCGTCCATGCGCTTCGTCCTAATTTGCACCTCTACCCACTTGCCCTTCCCGCTCATGACGGTCGTGTGAAGGGACTCATACCCGTTGGCTTTTGGTATGCTGATCCAATCCCGAAGTCGATCTGGATTTGGCTGGTAAAAGTCAGTCACTAAGGAATAGACCTGCCAGCAATAGGCTTTTTCTTGGTGGTATTTAACATCTAAAATGATTCGAATGGCAAAAAGATCATAGACTTCTTCAAAGGGAATGTCCTGCTTCTTCATCTTGTTCCATATCGAATGAATGGACTTAGGTCTCCCTTTGATCTCGTACTTTATATTGAGTGCATTTAGCCGATCTCGAATTGGCTTTGTAAAGCCTCTGATGAATTTATTCCTGGCTTCCTTCGCATCGCTGATCTTTTCAATAATCTCCCGATACATCTCTGGCTCACTATACTTGAGATATAAATCTTCCAGTTCAGATTTAAAGGCATACAAACCAAGCCGATGTGCAAGCGGTGCGTAGAGATAAATGGTCTCATTTGCGATCTTCAATTGCTTGTTGCGCGGCATACTTTGCAGCGTTCGCATATTGTGTAATCTGTCGGCGAGCTTTATTAAGATTACTCTGACATCGTCCGAAAGCGTCAGCAGCATCTTTCTAAAGTTCTCCGCTTGCTGAGAGGTGCCTTGCTCGAAGACTCCGGATATCTTCGTGAGCCCATCTATGATGGTTGCTACTTTCTTCCCAAATAGCCTTTGAATATCATCCAACTCATAGTCGGTATCCTCAACAACATCGTGTAGAAGTGCGGCGATTATGGATGTGGTACCCAATCCAATTTCTGCAATGCAAATCTCTGCTACCTCGAGTGGGTGAAATATATAAGGCTCACCTGACTTTCGCCTCATCCCACTATGTGCTTCCATGGAGGTGTAGAAGGCTTTCTTTATCAGTTTGGCATCTCCATCTTTAAGAATTGGTTTAGCCTTTCGAAGCAATCTGCGATACCTTCGAATTATTTCTTTTCGCTCTTCCTCTAATTCAACGTCAACAACCATATTTCTTTTTAAAAGAATCACTTGTGTAATGCGAAATATTCTCTAATTTTGCATTCCGAATTTTAGAGCCAGGAAAACGGTCCTGGTATGCGGATGTGGCGAAATTGGTAGACGCACTAGACTTAGGATCTAG
>CAZQJU010000180.1:0-4857 GCA_964593185.1 uncultured Roseivirgaceae bacterium | reverse complement strand
AATTGATATTATTTTTACGGAACAGCTATGAACCAACCAGCAACCATAAAACAATATGACCTTTTTAACCAAACTCCTAAACAGGGATTCAAATGAAATTCTTGGTGCCATAAATCAGTCCTTTTGCTATACCAAGTTCAATGGTGAAGGAATCTTGGAGGACTGCAATGACATTTTCGCAAATTTATTTGGCTATAAAAAACAGGAGATCATAGGCAAACATCATCAACTTTTTGTAGAGGAAGAATTTAGAAAATCAGCTGATTACGAAAACTTCTGGCAGCAACTGCGATCTGGAGAAATTAAATCAGGTGAGTTTCTGAGAAAACACAAAGATGGGCAGGACATTTTTTTGAGAGCTTCCTATACCCCTAAGTTAGATCGACATGGCAATATTTCCTCCATCGTGAAGATTGCCGCAGACATAACCAAAGAAAAGGAGGCCCAAAATAGGGCTGCAGCGATCAAAGACTCCATTGATCTGTCGTACGCCTACATCTTATTTGATCCTGCGGGCACTATTCTGGATGCAAATGAAAACTTCACGCACACGATGGGATACAATAGTCTTGACGAATACCGAGGTCAGCATCACTCCATCTTTGTACCAAAAACGTACGCTTCTTCCATGGAGTACACAGATTTCTGGAAGGATCTAAGAGAGGGCAAAGTTCAGAGAGGTGAGTTTGAGCGGATTTCAAAAAACGGCCACAAGATATGGCTTCAGGCTTCTTACTCACCCGTATTGAACTCGAACGGTCGTATTGATGCCGTTGTAAAAACTGCCTTTGACATTACGTCAAAGAAAAAAAGCGAGGAACTAGCAAGAGACCTTAAAAACACCATTGACCTCTCATTTGGGTATATTCAGTTTGACCCGAACGGTAACATTTTGGATGTCAATACAAATTTTGTTGACCTTCTTGGATACAGTATTGAAGAGACTGTTGGAAGACACCACTCCATCTTTGTTGAAAGTAGTTTTGCGAACTCCCAAGAATATAAGACGTTTTGGGAAGAACTGCGATCCAATAAAACGCAGGAAGGTCAGTTTAGAAGGATCACAAAAGATGGGAAGGAAGTTTGGATTCAAGCTGCGTATACCCCTATCAAAAATGATGCGGGCGAAGTTCAGTCCATCATCAAAATTGCAGCGGATGTTACCGCGCAAAGACAAGCTACACAACAGGCGAAGAAGGAACTGAAAAATGAACTTTTCAGCAACATCAGCGAAATCGCCTCTGCGGTGTCGCAGATTGCCTCAGGAGCTCGTGACCAGGCGGAGAAAATTGACCGCTCATCTTCCAATTTAGAAGCGAGCCTGCATTCATCTGAGACGGTTACCAACAAAGCACATGACATTGCAACTGCCGCAAAAAGTGGTAAACAGGAAAGTGAAAAAGGAGAGAGCCTGATCAATGGACTGGTCGATCTAATGAACGGTCTTACGCAAACCGCACGTCAAACGGAAGCTGCAATGGAAAAGTTGGAAAAAGGAACCAATGAAATCAATTCCATTCTTACAATCATCCAAGACATTGCAAACAATACAAATCTACTGGCCTTGAATGCATCGATTGAGGCAGCACAGGCTGGTGATTCCGGAAGAGGGTTTTCAGTCATTGCACAGGAAATACGCATGTTGGCGGAAAATTCCCGAGACTCCGTAAAGCAAATCGAAAACCAGATTTCTTCAATGATTGTCGATACAAAAGCAGTTTCCTCCAACATGGATGACATGACGCAAAAAGTCCAGCAAAGCGAAGAGGCAACGCAGAATGTGAGGGCGATCTTTAACGAGATTCTAAGTTCCAATGATGAGACATCCAATTTGACGTCCCTGATCGTGACGGACTCGAATGATCAAAAGAATCAATTGCAGCAAATTTTAGGCACCACCGAAGAAATTGTGGTCATTTCAGAGCAGACCGCAGCTGCGACCGAAGAAGTCGCAACAGCAGCTAAGTCTCTGGAAGAAAAAGTACAGTCATTCTAAAGAGTTGAAAGACGGGCAGCTGCCTTTTCCATCGTTTCGGCTTTTTTGGCAAAACAAAACCTAACCACCCGATCCTTAGTTGCGCCAGTATAAAACGGCGATAGTGGTATGGTCGCTACTCCTACTTCTTGGGTTAGATACTTTGCAAACTCAACGTCTGGCAAGTCACTTATTTCTTCGTAGCTGAAAAGCTGGAAATACGTCCCTTTTGATTGGAGTGGTTCTAATGGAAGACCTTCAAAAAGTGTGTTCATCTGATCCCGTTTTTCCTGAAAGAAATTCGGAAGCTTTTCGTAGTGATCTGGGATTTGCAAATACTCGGCGATAGCATATTGCAGGAAAGAGTTTACACAAAAAACATTCCACTGGTGAACCGACTTAAAGGCATCCATCAACTGCGGTGGCCCGATAATATAACCCAACTTCCAACCGGTTGCATGGAGCGTTTTGCCGAACGAATACACTGCCATGCTCTGTTGAAACAAGCTAGGATATCTCACTACACTTTGGTGTTGCTCTCCATCAAAAATGAGGTGCTCGTAGACTTCATCGCTCAAAACAACGATGTTTTTACCTGCTACAAGTCTTTCGAGCGCCAGCATATCATCCGTTGACAAAATCATCCCCGTTGGGTTGTGGGGTGTGTTGATAACAATCATCCGAGTTTTGGAATTCACCAGCTTCTCAAGCTCATCCCAATCAATTTGATAGTCCGGATAGCGGAGTTGATAAGCTACCGGAATGCCACCGGCTAACTCAATTTGCGGCTTATAGCAATCATACGCGGGTTCGATCACGATGACTTCATCTTGTGGATGTACTAGCGCCATAATGGCGGTATACAATGCTTGTGTAGCTCCGGCAGTAACGCAGATTTGAGTCGAGGGATCCAACTTTTGGCCATAGCTTCTTGCTATCTTATTGGCAATTGCATCCAATAACACGGGCAGTCCTGCCAAAGGGCTATACTGGTTCTTGCCTTCCGCGGTATACTTAGCTACCAGTTCAAGCAGTAGTGGATCTGTGTCAAAGTCAGGAAACCCCTGTCCCAAATTAATGGCACCGTATTCCTGGGATAGCTTTGACATGACGGTGAAGATGGTTGTACCGGTATCTTCCAGCTTTGGTTTTGGTGTAAAAGAAGACTTCATATTTTTGAACTTTTACGAGGCATGTTCTCCTTGTATCCGCAAATCAAGGGGAGCAATCGCATCTCCCCAGTAGATGGTTCGATGCGGGAAGGGTATTTCGATTCCCTTCGCATCAAATGCTGCCTTCAGTCGTTTATTAAATTCCCGGCCTATGGTCCATTGGGCACTTGGAACAGTTTTTATCCTTGCTTTAATGATGATAGCGCTGTCTCCAAATTTATCTAACCCAAAGATCTCCATCGAATCAATGAATTTTTCCTTGAATTCGTCCTCAGCCTGAAGGCTATCTCCCACCTCCTGAATGATTTCAATCACATCATCTACGTTCTCTTTGTACGCAATTCCGATGTCAAAGACCATGGCGGACCACTCCTTGGTCATATTGGCGAGTGTATCAATTTTCCCATTTTGGAAGGTATGTACGACGCCTGCAAGATCGCGCAGTGTGATCGTTCGCAGGTTGATATTTTCCACCAACCCTCCGGTGCCGTTCACAATCGCCACGTCACCGGCCCGCACTCGATTTTCCAATAGCAGGAAGAAGCCCGAAATTGCATCACGCACCAGTTCTTGAGCACCAAAACCCACAGCAAGACCAACAATCCCTGCTCCTGCGAGGATTGGACCGATGTCAATTCCCAACTCCTTGAGAAAGATCATGATGAAGATGGTCCAGAGGGCTACGATGATCACCCCATTGGCAATACCTATCAGCGTCTTAGCCCGCTTTTCTTGTTCCATGTGGTTTTCGTCGCTGTCCACACGGCTCATGATGGTCTTCTGGAATCTTTTCAGTGTAAACCGAACGATCCTTCGTACCACGATAAATAAGATGGTGATAAAAACAAGTGTTGGCAGCGTAGTGAAACACCAGGCTAAAATTCGATCGAGAAAGGTAGAGAGCTCTTCTTGTGATATCATGACAGTGAAGTTAAAGAAGGCCACCCTTTTTAGCCATCAGAACTCACATGCGAACCGGAATTTTTGCCCCGTGAAGATGAGATTTAAGCTCAGGAATCGGAATCTCTCCAAAGTGAAAAATACTTGCTGCTAACCCTCCTGTGGCTTTGGTTTTTGAGAACACCTCCACAAAATGTTCACTGGTGCCAGCCCCTCCGGAAGCAATCACCGGAATACTCAGGTCTTCAGCTAACTTACCTGTTAATTCAATAGCAAACCCGGATTTTGTGCCATCATGTGCCATGGAAGTAAGCAGAATTTCTCCTGCCCCAAGTTCCTCAACTCGCTTAGCCCACTGGTAAACATCCAGGGTTGTAGCTTCCCTTCCGCCTTTTACAAAGACCTTCCATTTTCCTTCTACCAAGCCTGCGTCAATAGCCACAACTACAAACTGACTCCCAAACTCATAGGCAATTTCATGCACCAGCTCCGGCTTGCGGACTGCTGCAGAGTTGACACTGACCTTGTCTGCTCCTGCTTTTACGAGCACAGCAGCGTCTTCTACGGATGAGATCCCACCCCCAACCGTAAAAGGGATATTTATTTCGTGGGCAATCTTCTCTACCAAGGAAGCGAACGTCTTCCGACCATCCACTGTAGCAGTAATATCCAGAAACACCAGCTCATCTGCACCTTCCACCACGTAGCGCTTTGCCAACTCGATTGGATCGCCCGCATTTCGGATATCGACGAAGTTGACCCCTTTGACGGTTTGACCATCCTTGATGTCCAAGCAGGGAATGATACGTT
>CAZQJU010000179.1:1683-4885 GCA_964593185.1 uncultured Roseivirgaceae bacterium | reverse complement strand
GAATTGTGGATGATCCCAATGCTACGTTGATTTTGAATATCGGCAGTTTTACCCGCTCAGGAGCTTCGATTGTCAACAATGGAGACGGAACCTGGGATTTCACCAACGCGGTCAATCCTTTTTCACTTACTGAATTGACCACCTACGAAGTGACGGTGATTGGCATTGACCCTTCTGGGAACAACCAGGCAGATGTAACTTCTAGCGAGTTTACGCTCGTCGGAGGGGTCGTGGTAAATCACAACGGAGCAGTCGCAGGCATCACACCCACTGATTTGTGTGGGAATAACCAGTTTTATTCACTAGGTAACATCGTTTTGGATGAGACGAGCGTGACCGATTTTCCAATTCAGACAGGTGGAAACCTTCTATTAGAGTTGCCGGACGATTTTATCTTTAATGAGGATGCAACATTGATGATCACGGACAGTGGAGGTGATATTGATGCTGCTACAGACATTACCTACTCTTTTTTAAGTCCCTCTATTTTGGAAATCATCTTTGATGTACCCTCCAATGTGGCTGACGATAACATCACAATTGCTGGGATTGAAGTAGGCTCCACAGTAGCTGGAATGGGGGCGGAATTAATACGAGGTGGAGGAGATTTAGTGGCATTGGGGATTGACGAAATTGGTTCCACCTTCGCGGTCATGGACGTCACTGCTGTTCCTTCCGCAAGTACCAGTATTGATGTCAATTTTACAGCGCCCAATGTAGTAGATTCGTTAGGAGTGGTCGAAGTAAGTATGCTTACCGGAGCCTCCTTTACGGCCACCCCTAATGGAGCGATCGGTTCTGATACCATTTGGTACGCCCAGAACGGAACCACAATTCTGGCAAATAGCGCAACAACCAGTGGTACTGTAACGCAGGCAACGATTCTCGGCGGAGGTACAACCCCCGGACTGTTTACGAGATTTGTTGCCCAAAATACCGGAGGTTGCGATAGTGAATTCTTAACCGTCAATTTCCTGGTGTACACCTTTGATGATGGAGGATTTAATGACGAGTTTGAGGGAGCAGAATATGATCTTTCTGCTTCTGACGACCCTTTTGACATCACCTTTAGTTTGCCTTCTGGCCACACGGCTGTAGTAACGGGCGATCCTGTTAGTTCGGTTACTACAAATTCGAGCTCGACAATTGTGACCATCGATCCCAATCTGGGAGACGGTGCGTATCCAGTAGACTATACCATTACCAACCCTGTGGGCCAGTCACTGACGCTAACTGCTACCTTCAATGTTACAACAACTTCGCCACTGTATGAAGCTGGAGAGTTCTACTTAAATGGATTGGCAGAGTTTACAGATAATGAGTATTGCATCAACGATCAATTACTTTTTGAGGTCAATAACGCGCATGTTGCAGATGGTAACGGAGCTGGATTCTTCTTTTATGCCGTTGGGTGGATGCCACAGTCTTCACCATTTGCTCCTGAGAATGTCAGGTTGACCGAAATGATACCACCTGCAGGAGCCAATCTTGTTGACGGAACACTACTTACGGCTAACAACCCCTATTTGGATGATGGAATGGTAGATGGTAGATGGAGCGTAGATCTTGATGCGATTTATGCCTTGGCAGAATCAAGTGACGGAATAGAACAATCTTTGGGTCTAGCGGCAAGGGAAAGTGGTATTAGATTGTTCTCCATATTTTTCAATCACTTTGGTTCCATGTCGGTAACCATTGATCCAACTCAATATTTCTTGACCTTCCAACATCCTTTCTCACTCGATAATATCCCATCCGTCGACATCTCAGGCAATGAGACGAACTACTGTGTGGACGATAACACCGATTACACCTTGCGGGCACAAGTGGATTCGAATGCGGATGGCGATGTGGAATTGATTGACATGGCTAATGGCTACGAGTTGTTCAACCAGGACTTCACCTCCTCGATGGTGTTACCTGATGCCACGTTCAATCCCAGTGACTTTACGTCAGGAATCTTCAATATTGTGTACGAGACCGATCCAAACCTGGCAGGGTGTACGAACACTGATACGTTAGAAATCATAATCAATGCCGTGCCCTCTGTTCCAAGTATTGGCACTGCCTTCAATATTTCCATGCCAAATTACTATCTGGACAACACAGATCAATTTAATTCGCTTGACAGTTACGTATTCGAAGTCCCGAATCTTGATTCACTCGTAAGTAGTGGAAATGACCGAAAGTTTATTGTGGCGGATGATGCGTCCGGTCGATACAATTGGTACAATGACAATGCTGGTACGCCGGGCGATCTGATCTTACCGGCAACCAACCCGAATAGCTGGTTCCTATTTTATCCGGTTTGGTTTGATGATCCCACTACGACCACAGTCGAGCAACCTGCAACGGGAGAATATGTGTTCTATTATGCCCGTACGGTCAATGGATGTGAGTCTACGCTGCGGAAATTCACGGTGTATATTTATGAAGAATCCTCAGCCCCAGCTCCTTTAGCGAGTTACGTAACGAACCTGAACACCAACGTAGATGAAGCCAATCTGTATGAAGAAGACGATAACTACTTTATCGCTGAATTTTGCGAAAACTACGTAGGCAACGAGATCACGTTTAATGGACCTGATGAAGGCGCCTCTACTCCAACTTCCAGAACACCGAGTTCTTACTTTAATGTTTATTCCTCCATTCCTGGTGGTGCATCACCTGATATGATTCAAACGTCCATCGACGATCCGGGAGGAATGGTCACGCTTTCTGCCGCGAATTTTGGTTATTCAGGTACCGGGGCCTTTGATACTACGGTGTATCTTACACAAGTTTGGAATGATCGAACCCCTGGTTTTGGAAATAGAGGAACCGCTGGGATAGATGATTTTGAAGGAACGGAGAGTGATTTCACTCGATTTGACATTCAAATTTTCACGGCTCCGGCAGCACCTGTTTCGGATGATTTCAATCTTTCAAGTCTGGAATTACATGTGTGTGCGGGAGAGGATTTTGACGACATAAGCCACAGTGGTGTCAATATCGATGAATATGTGTGGTACAATAACGCTGAGGATAGAGAAATCATCAGAGTACAAAATGGGACTGAACTTCTCTCCGCAAACTTACTCGGAGCTGCGACAACTGCGGAATACGATAACACGGTGCCGGGAGTCTACTTCTTCAAAGTATCCAGAATTCAAAATGAAAATACCGTCACCGGATTCAGTGGATGCGAAAGTGATTTTGCTAC
>CAZQJU010000179.1:0-1583 GCA_964593185.1 uncultured Roseivirgaceae bacterium | reverse complement strand
ATCACGTTGAGAGGGTTGTTCAATGAACGTAGGATTTCCTATTCTGGGGCGTCAGGATTTTTTGCCATCGGAGAAACTATCATTGGCCAAAACAGTAATGCTCGCGGAAGGTTAGCGTTTGATGATAGCACCTCCGTGTTATATATGACCGATGTTTTTGGCTCGTTTGATGTGGGTGGCGGAGAAACTCTTACGGGGCAGACAAGCGGTACTACCGCAACTTTAGCAAGTTCTACCGGAGGTAGCTTATTGGAAGCAACAGGGGTTTTTACAAAAATTGGACTAGGACTAGGTGCCACTACCAGTAACGAGGTAATCTTCGATCCTTCAGCAGCGCACGGAACCGATCCTTTTGCCGCTAGATCGACACATGTGATTGACTTTACCTACACCGAAACTAACGGTTCCAGTGAATGCGAGTATACCGTCTCCAAGACCATTTTTGTAGAACCAAGAATCAATGTTTCACCTGTGGTAGGCTCTCCTCAAGCGGGTGACGAAATCAGAATTACTTCTTCCTTTTGCGAAGACGGAAATGATGTAACCGCTGAGGTAATCTTATTTGAACCCGGTACTACGAATGAGCTTTCGGGTGCAGAGTATGATCAATACAGATTTGTGTGGACGATCAACAATGATGATCCGGATACAGTAGTGAATTCCAATACGTATACCATTACCAATAGTGCAGTTGACCTGACGATAAATGTGGTGGTTTCGGATTCGCTAGATTGTTCCATCGAACTGGACGAGGACCATAGGAGACAACCCCTTCCTGAGTTAGCTGTGCAGCTGCGTAATGCCGAAAGTGACCTCATTGGGTTCGATTTCTGTTCCGATGAATTTACGATTAGTACCCTGGACCTGTTGGACAACAATGCTGACTTAAGTGATCCTGGAGATCCGGTCAACCCCTCCAATGTAGATAGCTGGTCAATTGTTTCGTACAACAGTAGTGGGAGTATGACGGGGGTTGATAATGGTTCAGGAACTTCCTCGCTGCCAGTTTTAGCAGATTTAAATCTGCAGACTTTGCATGAAAATGCCGGAGGTAATACTTATCAGGATTTTGGTGGCGTGCTCCGAAGCGTAGGAGGGGATACGACCTATCATGACATCACCATTACCTACACAGACCCCGAAATTGAGTATCAGGGTCAAGCGACCAATTGTCAGAATACTGTGACACGAACACTTACGATTTATCCAAATCCAAATGTCAATTTTACCATCGATGGCTCCTTTGATGATAACCAGCAGTTTTGCTTCCAAACGGGTGTTGATGGAAATATTACATTAAGAGGCGTAGAGATTTTTGCCAACGATACCGTTCCACTCGGAGGTGGTAGAGCTAATCAGTTCTTCGTAGATGGCGTCGGCATTGCCACAAACGACGGCGAAGCCACGATTAACACGTCGGATTTGCTTGGAGATCAATTCAATCCGCAACGTTCGTTTGAGCTGGAGTACAGGTATACAGATTCGAAGGGGTGTGGTCATTTCTTCCGGAAGACGATTATTGTCAATCCATTGCCGCAGTTGGCCGGCGATCTTGTGGATAATGTGGTAGATGGAATTCAAGT
>CAZQJU010000178.1:3845-4939 GCA_964593185.1 uncultured Roseivirgaceae bacterium | reverse complement strand
ATTCCCATTGAAGCCAGTTTTGAAGAAAAAACACGATGAAAGCACTACTAATTGGAGGTCTCATGATCCTCTACGCACACTTCAATATTTGGATTATTCGGTTCTTACTAAAAGCCAGAATTGCCAGAATTAAAGCCGCAGACCGAAAAACTTCGCTCTAATGAAAACGAAAGTTAGCATTATCACAATCAATTACAATGCGCTCAGTGATACTCTTCAGTTTCTTGAGTCAATAGATGCAGATAGAAATTCATCTACTCTTGAGTTGGAGGTGATCGTCGTAGACAATGATTCTGCTGAGTCCCCACAAACTGCGCTGAGCAAGTACCCTTGGGTAAAATTGGTGCAGTCAAAGCGGAACCTCGGTTTCGCAGGAGGAAACAACCTCGGTGCGCTAGATAGTACAGGTAACTTTTTGTTTTTCGTCAATAACGATGCTGAGGTGAGACTTTTAGATCTGGAAGAGTTAATCTTTCAATACCAACGAAGGCCGGATTTCGGTTTGCTTACGCCTGTCATTCTAAATGAAGACGGTACAATCCAATATGCTGGCTATTCAGAACTCAGCAAACTGACTTGTAGAAATAAGCGCATTAGGGAGCTGGGAGAAAAGAAGGAAATAAAAGAAACAAAATACCCACACGGGGCAGCGATGCTCATATCAAGAGAAAACCTGGAAAAGGTCGGAATGATGAGTGAAAACTACTTCCTGTACTACGAGGAATTGGACTGGGGGAAACAAATAAGAGAGGCGGGAATGAAAATAGGTGTTTGCCTTACTAGTAAAATTATGCATAAAGAATCAGCTTCTGTCAGCAAGATTAGTGAGTGTAAACTTTACTTTTTGACCAGAAACCGGATTCTCTTTGCCAGAAAGCACTTCACAGGGGTTCAACAGTTCATTTTCTCCTTGTTCTTCTCCTTTTTCTCAGCACCTAAAAATCTGCTGCTATTTCTCCTCAGGAGGGACTTGAAGAGCATGAAAACCTTTCTAGCTGCGATCGCCTGGCACTTTGTGAATGACGTCTCAAGCCGACGACTGGGATACAAGTTTGATAACCTGATAAATGATTGAGATGAAGAAGATTGTTATG
>CAZQJU010000178.1:0-3745 GCA_964593185.1 uncultured Roseivirgaceae bacterium | reverse complement strand
TATCACTGCGTAGATCCCATTGTAAAACCGTATACGAGAAAACATGGTATCAGGAACCAACAATCTGCAGTGAAAAATGCCGACCTCGTGGTAAGTACCGCACCGCAACTGCAGCGAACGTGGGAGTCCACCAGGCCAAGCATTATGATTCCCAATGGAGTGAATTATCGACACTTTGATTCCCCGCAAAAATATGCGCCTCAGATAAGAAGCCTGGGCAAAAAGATAGTAGGATACTTTGGAGCAATTGAAAGAAGAATCGACTTTGATATGCTGATTGCCTCGTTCAAAGCAAACCCTGATTGGACGCTAGTCATGGCGGGTCCTGTGGAAGCTGCTTATATCCCGGCTGAGTTTTCTGCGATGCCTAACGTGCACTTGACTGGTAAGTACACGTATGCGGAGCTACCCTCCTTTATTTATTCGGTCGATGCCACTATCATTCCATTTAAAATGGAGCCGTCTTTAAAATCCATCTACCCGCTAAAACTATATGAATACATGAGCACGGGAAAACCCATTGTTTGCACCATGTTTAATGAAGATCTCTTGGTTCCAATCTCCGACAAAGTTTACATCTCCAATGCTCCTGACGACCTAGAGAGCGCAATTGAGGCCGCACTTGAAGAAAGCGATATTGTACTGCAACTGAGTAGAAAAGCATTCGCTTCCAAGAATACATGGGAACATCGCGCAAAGAAATTTTTGAACCATTTAACTAATGAAAAAGATGTACAAGCTCAAGCAAGCCTTTAAAACACATTTAGCACATTACCCTGAATTAAAGAATACGCTGCTGAAGATCATCTTTAAGAGAAAGCCATTTCAAATGCGTGTCAGGAATTTTATTTGGCTGGCGACAATTTTTCCAAGGTACTTTCGCAGAGGTATTAACCTCACCTCGAGGTTAGACCTGGTACCTTTCAATCGGTTCCGATTTGGAAAGTATTCAAAACTGGAAAAGAACGTGATGGTGAACAATGGGATGGGAGACGTAATCATCGAGGAGGAAGTACAGGTTGGGGTTGGCAGCGTAATCATCGGTCCGGTAAAGATTGGCAAGCATTCTGGTTTGTCGCAATATGTCAGACTGCTGGGAATGCATCACGGCATTGATCCAATCGCACCCCACCATCACTTGCCCTGTACTACATCACCCATAGAGCTAGGTGAAGACGTTTTTATCGGTACTGGCACCGTAGTGCTAGGGAAAAAAAATGGCGAGACACTTCGTTTGGGGGATTACTGTCGAATCGGGGCCAATTCTGTGGTCATGCATGACATCCCACCATACAGCATCGCTGTTGGAAACCCCGCCAGGGTAGTTAAAAAATGGGATTTTCGTCGGCAAAAATGGGTAAAGACTACGGAACGTGATGAAAATGTAACAGCTGTCGGGGCTGCAGTGGAATTATTGCAGGCATAAAGACTATTATTGGTAGTGTTTTGGGTCCGGGGTAGTGTCCGGGCCTATCTACCAATGACCTACCGAAAGGCACCGTTCAACTTAGAAAGTTTGCACCTGATCCTCCTTATCCAATTCGAGCCTGCAGCTTTTGCTTATTTCGAATTTCAAAAGACACTACCATGAAGAAGATATTTCTCTTGTATCTATTCATCCTTTGGATGGCGGCATTGTACGAAGATCAACAAAATAGCACCCTGAGAGTTCGGGGGAAGATCTTACAAGAACCAGTACCTCACCGGTTAGGGTATTCTGAAGATCAAGATAGCGAGGCCCTTAAAATAAAAAGTTACTAAAACGTGGCTCGATGAAGATGTTATCAAGACAAAAGGTCATGGGTTCACTGGGAGGAAACGCAATTGAGACAGTGATGGGATTTCTGGTGATTATGTTTGTTACAAGAAACTACCCGCAGTCCCAAGTGGGAGTTTATTTTCTTGTCCTGGCCATCATATCTATTCTCAACAACCTTAAGGAAGGGTTTTTGCAAAATGGATTTGTGAAGTACATGGTGGAGCAACGCTTTAGCAAGGAGGTGCTAAGGACGGGATTTGCAATTGCACTACTCGGTGAAGGAATCAAGTTGGTTGCCTTTTTTGTAATCACACTGTTTTTTGATGAGTTAAGGTCATTTGCTCCGGCTTTCGCGTGTTATTCCTTAACATTTTCCACCTACAGGCTATTGGTCTTCATTCACAAGAGCAGGTTGGCAGTCCATCAGATTGTCAGGGGAAACTTACTTCTTCTGATGAGCGCTCTTCTTGGTATGCTTTTCCTGTATTGGTACAATCTACGCATTGAAGCCGTTTTCTGGGTCCTCTGTTTCGGACATTTGTTTACGATAGTGGGTATCCGGGCCAATCGGGAAATTGTCTTGTACAATTTGTTCAGATCCTACAACCGAGAGTTGCTCCTTAAGATGGCGCGGTTTGGTAAGTACGGATTCTTCAAAGAGATGGCCGGCTCCATAGCGCACCAGGCTGGCTTATTTGTTTCGGTTTATTTTCTTACGCTCGAGGCTACCTCTGTCTTGGGTTTGGCAACCCGATATACGATTTTGATTTCCATTCCGGGTGCCAGCCTCGCTGGTTTACTCTACCCTATTATTTTGAAAAAAGCTGGAAACCCAAAAGCATTGAAAATAACTGCCATCGACGGGATTGGGAAAATGTACGCAATGCTCATACCCCTCGCCTTTCTTTTGATGTCAGTAGCTCCTTTTTTGATCTACTTTCTTCACGGAATACAGTACCTCTCAGCAATCTACATTTTGGGCTTCAAAGTATTAGCTTCAGTTTTTCTAATACCCCTGGGCTCTGGCTACTCAAGCCTAATGAACGCCATAAATAAGCCACAGGAAATCACCAAGCTAATGCTTATTTCCAGCGGATCTAATATCCTCCTATCGATTGTGCTCATCTATCTATTTGGCTTGTGGGGTGCAGCGATTGCCCCGTTACTTGCCGAAGTTATTGGAGGTTACATAATGAGTCTCAGACTCCGAAAGCACTTCAATTTAGAAGTTTTTCAAATTGCTCAAACTACTAGAAACTATTGGAATTATTGGATTACGAAATACAAAACATTGCCATGGAAAAGATTAAGATTTCAGTCATAGTACCCACCTTCAATCGGTTGGAATTGCTAAGGAGTCAATTGACTTCGTTGTTAAACCAAACCCTGGCCTCCGATACTTACGAAGTGCTTGTTGTAAACGATGGGTCAAACGATGGCACAGAAGCATACTTAAATGAAATGGTTGAAGAACATACAAACTTAATGGTCTTTCATAACCAAAATGGAGGCCCGGCACGTGCCAGAAATACGGCCCTTGGGTTTGCTAGTGCAGAAATCATCGCGTTTACAGACGATGATTGCGTTGTTTCGTCGGACTGGCTGCAGACCATTCTTTCTGAGTTTAAAAACGGCTTGGTTGGTTTGCAAGGCTATACCTACACCGATTTGGATGATGTTACTCCGCTAACGCATCAGATAGACAACAGAAAGGGTCACAATTCTGTACCTACATGCAATGCTGCCTATCGCAAAGATCTCCTGTATGAAATAGGAGGATTCGATGAGACTTTTCCTTATCCACACAACGAAGACGCCGATGTGGGTTGGCAGATGCAAGAGCGTGGGAGAGTGAAGTTTTGCAACAATATGCGCGTGTATCACCCACCACGAAAAGACGCATTTTGGAAGGTGATCAAACGAATGAATATTCTGGAGAGTGAATTTACACTCTACAAAAAAAATAAAGCACTCTACAAGAAGTAT
>CAZQJU010000177.1:0-4940 GCA_964593185.1 uncultured Roseivirgaceae bacterium | reverse complement strand
GCGGTAAAGTTCATTCCCTTAACGGGAGAAGCTTCCGGGCACGTGTCGATCAAGTAAGCCAAATCTCGGAACGCCCACATCTTTGCCGGTTGCACAGAAATCGCAGCCGGCAACTGATTGATTACAGGGAGCTTATTCAAAGAACGCTCCTTAGAACTTTTCTTCCACGCCCAAACCAAACAAGGCAAAATCGTATTTGACCGGATCTTCAGGATCGAACTGCTTTAGGGACTCGGTCAGCTCTACTGCTGTTTGCCAATCCGTCTGTTTCCTGGAAATGAGTTTCAGTTTTCGAGCGACACGATCCACATGCAGATCGCAGGGACATATCAACTGAGAGGACTTAATCTTACTCCATATGCCAAAGTCGACGCCACGCTCGTCATTTCTGACCATCCACCGTAAAAACATGCAGATCCGTTTACAGGCTGATTTGCGTTGAGGTGTAGGAATGTGCTTGTAAGTCCTTTTGGGATGATCCGGAAGCGAAAAAAAGAGTTCAAAAAAGTAGACAAGACCATTCTCGATCGTATCATCCTCATCTTTTAGTCCTGCAATGAACGCCTCTTCCAACGAATTATGCCGCTCATAAAACCAGTGAAAAAAATGCAAAAAGTATAGCGCGTCAGTACCATTAAAGGTCCGGTGTTTAAAATCTTGAAAAGGTTTCAGGTCATTGTCTTGGTAGGACAAAACAAAACGGTACGGTTCATTCCCCATTAGCGCTAAAAACTCCCTGCTTTTGTTGATAATGGTTTTTCGTTGACCCCAAGCAAAAACTGCTGCCAGGAATCCCGCAATCTCAATATCCTGCTTTTGACGATAACCATGAGGAACCATGATCGGGTCATGTTCAATGAAACCCGGCTGGTTGTATTCGTGTACCTTTTGGTCAAGAAACTCTTTCAGATTGGACGTAGATGCCATGGATGGGTGAATGTTGGTTGAGGCACTAGTGGTAGTAGGAAACTTCTACGCGCGCTTTGGAGTCAAGAATTCCTAACTGATCGTAAGCAGATTTGGACAGACGGATCAAGAGATCTTTGTTTGGTCCTGTCTGGGGCAGCTTACCCACGACCTTCACATATACGACCTGGTTGTTCATCAAATTTCGAACTTCTACGTTCGTTCCTATGGGCAATGTTGGATGCAGTGCGAGGTACCTTGAGGTGCTCATTGAAGAAATTACAGAAGCAATCCCATCTTCGTAGGTACGTTCGAAACCATCTTCATCAATTCGAGTCCACTTTCCTTCTTTACGATCTACCAACGTCACATCTGTGCGCTCCTCGTGCTGCAAGAAAAAAAGCTGTTGTCCAATCTTTAGGTAATCCGATTCAAGGCCATTCCATACGCGAAGGCTATCTAAGCTTGCGCCAATCTTACTGGCAATGGAGGTAAGTGATTCACCAGCTTGCACCAGATACTTCTCAAACCCCTCATACGGATCAACCTCCGTCACTTGAATGGTATCCACGGAAGCGGTATCTAGGGCCTCAATTTTCTCAATCGTTAAAATAGCCTCCTCCTTCACCTTGAGGTACCTTCCGAGTGTCAATTCATTGCTTGCAAGCTCATTCCAACGCTTTAGCTCGGCAATGCTGACATTGTACCGTTTGGATATGCTGTACAGTGTCTCTCCTTTGACCACTTCATGATATCCATCACCTGGTTTTGCTCTTTCAGAAGATTGAGACTTGGCTTCGATAATAAGCACTTCGATGACTTGGCCAATGTCTATCGTATTGTCAACGATGTCATTGTATTCAATAATTGCGTTGACTGTGCTACCGTATCTTCTAGCGATTGAATACATCGTTTCCTGCTCATCAACCTGATGGATGACAAAAAGCCCTTCCTCTCGCTGCTCAGTTTTAAGACTGTCAAGCGTAGTGCCAAAAGCCGAAAATTCGATCAAAACGAGACTAAAAAGAATGAATACACACTTCATTTCTATCTTTTACGAAAACTAATTTATTACGGACTACAAAAAATGCACCACCTGCAAAACCACGCATGTCGCTGTCTTGCTTGATCTTCCAACGCTTCTCTCCTTCCTCGATCAATAACAAAAAGCGATCGAATCCATTTTTTGAACGAAGGTAATAGCTGATTATGATTTTATGGTCCAATTCCAAGTACTCACATGGCACAACTAATTCCAAGGCTAAGAACTGGGACACAGTTTTATGGTAAGCGGAATCTAGATCGTACAATTGAGGTTCAACGATAGTGGTTTCCAGTGTCGGCACCTCCTTCACCTCGACCCATAGCTTATTCTCCAGATCAAATTTTCGCAACTGATAGTTGGACGGATCTGCAGGATCCTTGTAACGGATGGAGTACATAAAATTTTCAGTGCTACCAATCCATCTTTCCATCCAATGAATCTCTACGTTCATTTTCTCACGCTGAAGAGATGTCAGGTCCAATACCCATTGATTCGTCTCTTTCTGCGCTTCATTTCGTGTATCCACAATTAAGACATCATCTCTTTCGTGATATAGAAGCCCCCAAATGGTATCTTTAAAGAATATATTTTGGATGGAATCTGGAAAATTTGTGTTCATTCAGTAGCGCTTCAATACTCGACCTCATTTCAAATCCAAATCTTACATACAGGAGATAGGCCGATTATTTATTCAGACTTAATTTTGATTTGATCAAATCTATCATTTAATGAACAAGATAGCAGCCCTTTTACTTATATCATCGATCTTCTCTAGTTCCTATGCCCAGGATAGCACTATGGTAAAAGTGCTGCATCTTAAAATTCAACAAGAGATTGACCCACGGACCAACCGGTATTCAGAACTCGGACTGGAAAAAGCTGATGAAATTGATGCTGACTTCGTCATCCTGGAATTAGATACCTACGGGGGAGCACTCAACGATGCGGATGATATCAGGACACGTATTCTGGAATATGACAAGCCGGTTTATGCGTTCATTAATAAAGACGCTGCATCCGCCGGTGCCTTGATATCCATTGCCTGCGACAGCATTTATATGGCAAAAGGATCCAGCATTGGAGCAGCTACCGTAGTCACGCAAGATGGAGCGGCGGCACCGGATAAGTATCAATCGTATATGCGGTCAATCATGCGGTCCACTGCGGAAGCCAAAGGTCGAGATCCACGGATGGCAGAGGCCATGGTCGACGAAGATATTGACTTGGACAGCATCGCTACAGAGGGCAAAATCTTGACATTGTCTACATCAGAGGCCATCAAGTATGGATTTTGCGAAGCCGAAGTCACAGACATTGATGAAATCATGAAGCGCTCTGGTATTACAAACTATGAAGTTGAAGTATTTAGTCTTGGTGCAACCGAAAAAATCATTGCGCTCTTTTTGAATCCCTTTGTGAGCGGAATCCTTATCTTGATCATCATTGGTGGGATTTACTTTGAGCTCCAGACCCCGGGGGTAGGCTTCCCAATCCTGGCTTCCATTGTAGCTGTGATCTTGTACTTCGTGCCGAATTACCTCAACGGATTGGCCGAAAACTGGGAAATCGTCCTTTTTTTGGTTGGTGTCATTCTCATTGCGCTCGAAGTTTTCGTCATTCCTGGATTTGGAGTTGCTGGGGTTTTGGGATTGATTTGTACACTGGGCTCACTTATATTGGTGATGCTGAACAATGACTTTCTTGATTTTTCTTTTGTTCCAACGGAAGAAATATTTGTTTCAACTGCGGTCGTTATCACGGGACTCCTGGGCGCAATTGTTGTCATGTTTTTAGGAGGAGCGAGACTGCTGAATAGCAATGTATTCAAAAGAGTTGCGTTGGCAGAAACGCAAGACAAAGAACAGGGTTTTACCTCCACTTTCTACAAAGAAAAATCGATGATTGGTCAGCAGGGCAAGGCTTACACTCGCTTAAGACCCAGCGGACGGATTGAGATTGATGGAGAAATATACGATGCCTACACGCGAGGAAACTTTATTGAAGAAGGTGTTTCCGTAGAAGTAATTTCTGATGAGGGTACAAGTTTAAAAGTGAGAGAGTCAAAATGAAGCTTTATCCTACACTCATTTGGACCTTTACCATCTTGGCCTTTGTATTCCTGTTTTTTTCTCTCCGAACTAAGACAGATGAAATGCTTTACAGCTTGATCGCACTTGGTCTATGGGGTGTAGCTTTCTTGATTAACAAGTTCAAGCCAAAGTAGGATGAAAAGAAGGAGGAAACATAGCCGATGTCTCAACTGCGCCGAACCTCTGGGAAGGAAATTCAATTATTGTCCTAACTGTGGTCAAGAAAACACAAACAACAATGTGAACCTTGGGTTGCTCCTCAGAGAATTCACCTCCAATTTTTTCTCCCTCGACTCTCGATTTGCGCACACATTTAAGCCATTTCTCTTTAGTCCCGGAAAAATCACCAATGCCTTTATGGAAGGGAAACGCGTTTTCTACGCTAATCCAATTCGTTGGTACCTGGTCATCAGTTTGTTTCATTTTTTCTTCATGTCTAAAATGTTTCAGCCTACCGTCAAGGACATGCAGCAACGAGGGTTTTTTGCGTTAGATGTAGAGCTAAGTGAGGCGGAGTTTGACAGCATTTATCATGCACCTGATTCAACTGATGGCTGGCCATTTCCCAATAACAAGCAAAAGTTAGTGAATCACTTAGTGGAACACTCCTCCCTCACTGACCAGGAGATTTACGATTCTCTCAAGTTTGAGCGCTCCTGGATCAATGCATTTGCAACAAAGAAAGCTATTCGAACTTCCAGGGAAACAACAGCTTCCATGAATAGCTACATCATGAAGCAAATTCCGCTCATCATTTTCTTTATTCTGCCCGTTTATGCGTTGATACTAAAGCTATTCTTTTGGCGGAAAGGATTGTATATCAAGCATCTGATTCACTCCATCCACCTCCATTCATTGCTATTTTTCCTGATGGGCTGGACCTGGGTGCTGGCGCTCAT
>CAZQJU010000176.1:0-5051 GCA_964593185.1 uncultured Roseivirgaceae bacterium | reverse complement strand
GAAGAAATCGTTGGCTCCAAATTTCAGGTAGGAAACTATCAATTTGAAGGACAAGATGTTTCAAAGCCTTTTCCCAGATTCAATGTGAGGCATGATTTTATTCAGACGATGAATATTCCCCTTGCTGCTGGCAGGGCTTATGACCAGGCCATACAAACGGACGATTCCTTAGCACTCATCGTAAATGAAACAATGGTGACAGCCATGGGATGGGAATTAAATGAAGCCATCGGAAAGCGATTTATGTATCGAGGACAAATGAAAGGTCAGATCGTAGGAGTTGTGGAAGATTACAACTTTGCCTCCAAGCATCATCCCATTGCTCCCCTGGTCATCACACTGAATTCTCGACCTGGGGCTTTTAACCTTTTCATTAAGTACGTCGCAGTTAAAGTTGACAGTCAAGAGCTCTCGAGTGCGTTGGCTGCACTGGAAGATGCCTGGGTGTCGGTCATGCCGGAGCGACCCTTCGATTTCTTCTTCCTCGACGATCGCCTTAACGATTCCTACAGGTCCGAACAAAAACTGAGCAGCATTACAATGGTGTTCTCCATTCTGGCTGTGCTAGTCGCCTGTTTGGGTCTATTTGGCCTGGCTACGTTCAACGTGGAACAACGAACAAAAGAGATCGGCGTACGGAAGGTTCTGGGAATACAGACCAAGGGAATCTTGTTGCTCCTGTCCAAAGAATTTATGTATCTCATCGGGGCAGCATTTATCATTGCCATACCGCTCTCCTACTATTCATTGAATCAATGGCTTAATGGTTTTGCATTCAGGACATCCATCGAGTTTTGGCCATTTGCCACCGCTGGCCTCCTCACTTTTTCTATTTCATTGATTACCATCACGTTTCATGCATTGAAGGCGTCATACATCAATCCAGTGAAGATCTTGAAGTGCGAATAATATTCATCTAAGAAAAACCAGTACTCACCACCTAAGATGGTCTGTCTGGCTAAAGGGGCGCCTTAATTTGATACAACTGCCCCTTTTTTGCGTTACTAGTTAGTGTACATGTGATAGCAACACCCTTACGACAATGAATATTCTTAAAATACGTCCAACCAGAGATACACCGGCAGTTTACTTTGATCCCAACAAAGGCATTTTCAAAATGTTCGGCAGATCGCTTCCTGAGAACTCGCTTAAGTTTTGGACTCCTATCTTGAACCAGATTGAAAGTGGTATTCAAGCCAAGCACATGGACATACGCGTCAAAATGGAATATTACAATACCAGTAGCTCCAAATGCGTTTTCGATTTGTTCAGAGTATTCAAGTCCATTGAAGACAAAGGCGTAACACTTGACATACGATGGTACTATGAACAGTACGATGAAGATATGTTGGAGGCCGGGCAAGACTACAAAGAGCTCCTGAACTTACCCATCAAGTTCATTGAAGAAAAAGCGGATCGACTCCGACAGACAGCTTAAGAAACTGAAAGGCATGATTTACATCATGCCTTTTTTGTTGCCTAAGATTTTCCTCTCGTTCTGATTTTGAATGCCGCATACAGCGGACAAAAATTGATAAATCCGGTAATAATAAATATTACCGCCAGGATACTCAGAATCGTCAAGAGGATCCCTCCTATTATGCCCATGTACCACAAGGCTACAATAATCAAAGCCACCATGATACGGATGACACCATCCGTTTTGCTCATATTCTTTGTCATGATTTTAGTTTTTAGGTAAACTTCGTCATGGCCTACCTAAATGTCAGTGATCTACATCACACAACAGAACTATCAACCTACCTCAATATGTCCTCTAGATAGTCGAACCTTTCCATCATTCTCCAGTTTCTTCAACATCCTTGATATCGTTTCTCTGGCGGTACCAAGCTCATCCCCTAAATCTTGATGAGTCGCTAGGATCTTATGTGTTCCTAGCGCCTTCGCTTTTGAATGCAAGTACGAGAGCAGCCGCTGATCCAAACTCTGAAAGGCAAGCGCATTGTAGGCATCCAAAAGATCGTCAAAGCGTTTTTGGTAGAGTGATAAGATGTAAGCATTGAAGGACGGGTACTCGCGCTGTAATGATTCCATCATCGTAGACGGCAATAAGATGGCTTCTGAATCTTCTTCCGCTATGGCTTTGACAGCACTCTTGAGATCATTAAGTCCACAATTGATGGAGACAATGCAACTTTGCAGCGGATAGATGTAATAGAGCAAATGCTCCTTCAAGCCCTCTTGCCGAATCACTTTCACCAACCCGTTCACCAAAAGTGGGACGGTTTTCACATAGCTTCCTTCCCGTAGTATGGGAGTACCGGCTTCAACAGTGACAAGTTTTCCCCTGGCAACGATCGTTTCCTTAAGTCGTTCCTCTTTGAAAAACTGAAATTGGTGAGAAAGTACTTGTTCAATGCTCATCCAGTAAAAGTAAGTAGTTGCTCAGAACTACTCACTTCGCAACAATTCTGCTGGATTGACTTTGATGGCCTTTTGCACCTGTCCTGCCACGGTAATTACGAGCGTAAAACAAATGATGAGCATGGCCACGAAAAATGGTAACACGGTCACCGTTTTAGGCTCGGGAAAGACATCTACAACTAACTTCATCATGCCCATTGACCCTAGTGGAGCTCCAATGACAAAGGAAATCAATAGCACCCATATGTACTGTTTTCCAACCAGTCGAACAATGGTCCGTGGCTCAGCTCCCAACACTTTTCGGACGCTAAACTCCTTGAGCTTTCCTTGCACGTTGAATGACAATAGTCCGTACAAACCCAAACTGGCTAAGACAATTGCGATACCTGTAATCAGCATCAAAATGCTGATATTACTCTGATTTTCAATGTAGAAGTCATCAAATGCATCCTCTTGATAGACCCGATCAAATGGATCATTTGGAGCAATTTTATTCCAAGCCGTTTGCGAAAATGCCTCCAGCGTCTCCAGTTGATCGGGTTTGGCTCGTAAGGTCAGGTAATGCACATCATTTTTACCTAACCCCATGATCATAACGGGATCAACGGGTGCGAAGAAATCATAGTAGTGAAAATCTGCTACAACTCCCACGACTGTTCTTTGGATACTGTCGTATGTAAATGTCTTGCCTACCGGGTCATCCCAATTCATGGCCCTAACAAATCGTTGATTGACGACCACACCACTTGTTTGATCAAAAGCTTGCTCTGTGAGGGCTCTTCCATCCAAAATTTGCAGACCAAAAGTTTCAAAGTAATTGGCTGAAACTCTCAACCTTCTTACCCCCATTTGGCGATCACCTTGCTCCAACGACACTTTCGTCACACTCCTTCCAATGAGCATGTCTGATGCCGTATGCGATGTAACAGCAGGATGACTAATAACTTCATTTTTTAGCAGCTCATATTGCTCATCGGTGTTGACATAGATTGACATTGTACCTGAAGGATCGTACCCCCACTCCTTGTCACCTAAGTAAATGCTCTGCTCCGTCATGATAAAACAGCCCACAATAGTCATGATGGCCAGAAAAAACTGCACACCCAACATGATCTTAGAGAACACATTTCTGGAACCAAACTTCTCCTTTCCCTTGAAGATCGTAATCACATCAAATCGTGAAATATAGAATGAAGGGTAAGCACCCGAAATCAGTCCCACAACGGCCAATAGTCCAAACAAGAAAATAAAGATGGAGATTGGATCAACTGTACGAAATCTGATGTCAATTTCAGGGATCATGTAGTCAAAGTAGGGTGTCAGCAAAAAGTAGGATAGTAGGATGCCGACAACCAGCGCGAAAAAGCACTTTAATAGATTTTCTACCATAAACTGGTGGATGATCTCTCGCCGGACGCTTCCCATTACCTTCCGTAGTGCGATTTCCTTAAGGCGCTTAGATGCGCTCACTACAGAGATATTCATAAAATTGAAGCAGGCCATACCCAGTAAAAATGCCGCAATGATGGCCAAAGCAATCCTTCCTGCCGGATGTCCTCCTCCGGCGATCGCACCCACAATTTGGTAACCATTTTTAGACAGCTCTGCCAAAGGGAAGGTTTCAAATGCGCGTACCTTCCATTCCGGATCACTTGCATTTTGGATGGCTACATATCCCTCCAGCGCTTCCTGCAGCGTGGAAACATCCTCTCCTTCTTTCAGCAACACAAACGTACCGTCCGTCATAAAGGCCCAGTCTTTGGTATTTTCAAAGTCTAAGTCGTCGAACACAGACATCGAAAGGTAAAAGTTGGCACCAAAGCTTGTGTTATAGGGAAACTCATCGAGCACGGCACCGATGGTTAACCGCCGTGTTTTTTCGTTCAGGAACTTAAACTGCAATTCTTTTCCGATAGGATCTTCATCTTTGAAATATTTAACTGCCATGTCTTTGCTTATCACAATCTGACTCTTATCGTATAAGACCTGCTTGCTACCTGCGAGCATTGGGAAGTCAAACATTTCCAGGAAAGCAGGATCCACGAATACCGCCAGTTCATCAAAAACCTCCGTGTTTCGCTTGATCATAGCACTTCGGTACTCATACCTGGTAGCTGCTTCAATCGCCTCATGCTGATCTGCCAATGCGGTACCTAGCATGATGGGAGTATCGCTCCAGAGATTTCGCTCACCCTCCTGCTCTACGTAGTTGGTCACCTGATAAATACGGTCGCCCTTCTTATGAAAGGAGTCCATATTGACCTGCATGTCAATAAAAATATACATGGACAAGGCAAAGCAAATAGCGATGGCCATGCCGAAGATATTGATGGAGGATGAGACCAGATTCCGGCGAATATTGCGCATTCCCAGTTTCAGGTAATTTCCAAAAAGTGATAAATGGTTCATTGAGTAGTATTTTGAGTTTGATCTTTTGACATTTGACCAGCGGAAAAATCGAAACACATCCCAGACAAACTTTGCCCGGGCTGTCCTTGGTCCTTTGATTTCTATCCGACGATCGAAGAGTTCATAAATATCCCCTTCTATTTCTTCGAGATATTTAGGATTGCAATACCACCGTAAAAAGCGATCTGCCCAATTTGGTGGATTGACATTCATGAAGAGAACTGGTAACTGATGTTTGGTATCTGTTTGTAAAGCGC
>CAZQJU010000175.1:0-5136 GCA_964593185.1 uncultured Roseivirgaceae bacterium | reverse complement strand
CCACAAAAAACCGAAAGCATAATAAGTAATAATCGCTTCATATATAGGTATTAATTAAACATTAAACTTTGAATAAGTTACAATAAAAAATTTTTAACAAAATCGATTAAATCCAACAAAAATTCGATTTAACCCTATTATTAGCCTTCAATTTTAAGAAAAATACAAGAGAGAACCCTTGCTGGCTCATAACTTTCCACGCAAACGTTTTCGAGGAAAAATCGGCCTTTACGTGATCTTGAACCAATGTTTTAGCACTTAAAACGTTTTCGGCGTGCGTATTTCGGGAAACTTATGCGCATTTAGCTACCTAGGCTTGTAGAGAAAGTGATCTCCTAGCAAGAACATGTCAGAAGCAGGTACACCAAGTTCTTTTAAAAATGCCCAACACTAAAGGGACAACAGGAAACTTTTAAAGGAGTCAAAATCAGCTTTCATATCAATGGCATCCTTATTCCTTTCAAGCAAATCTGAAGCAAAGTCCGGAACGGATAAAGAATGTCCCAAAGCTTCCTCCATGGTCGGCAAGAACTTACAATAATGCGCCGTTCCCAAGAGAATTCCCTCCCTAGCTAATTCGCTTCTTTCCTTGAGCGCTTGATAGGCAATGGCACTGTGGGGATCAAGCAGGTACCCATTGACCGAATTGCATTGATTGATCACTTGGCGTATTTCGGTGTCATCCAACGAATAGGGTGCAAGCATCTCCGTTATCTCTTCGTATCGACCATCAAATTGAGCCAGTAGACGTTTGAAATTACTCGGGTCGGCCACATCCATTGCATTGGCGATGGTTGCGATGGTTTCGGTGGGGTCGTACGAGGATGTCATGAGATACCGTGGCACTACGTCGTTTGCGTTACTAGCCGCGATGAAAGAATGAATCGGAATACCCATCTTCTTTGCTAGAACTCCCGCTGTGAGGTTCCCATAATTTCCACTTGGCACTGATATGACAGGGTCTTGCAATCCAGATTGTAAAGGAGTATAGTAATAAATGGATTGTGGCAACCACCTAGCGATGTTAATTGAATTCGCAGAGGATAACTGAAGAAGGTTATTCGTTTCCTGATCTGCAAATGCCCGTTTCACTAGATTCTGACAATCGTCAAAGGTTCCATCAACTTCCAACGCTGTGATATTTTTTCCCAGGGTCGTAAGCTGCTTTTCTTGCAAACTGCTAACCTTCCCTTTTGGATAAAGAATCACCACCCGCACTCCCTCTACTCCAAAAAATCCATTCGCTACTGCTCCTCCTGTATCTCCTGAGGTGGCTACTAAAACCGTCCTTTCCGTGTTACCGCCGCTTGAGAAGTAAGCCAAACACTCGGCCAAGAACTTGGCCCCTACATCTTTGAAGGCAAAAGTTGGGCCGTGAAACAATTCAAGGCAGTGTATTCCATCCTCTACCTTTGTGATAGGAATATCGAAGTGAAAAACACGTTCACAAATTTGAGTCAGAATCTCACCAGGTACATCTTCCCTACAAAATGCCGCTAAGGCATGACTTGCCACTTCTGCCAGGGACAACTCAGGAATCTCTGACAGAAAGCCTTGATCCAGATGCGGAATTTCCGAAGGAAAGTACAAGCCACCATCTGATGGTAAATTCTGCAACACTGCTTCTCTGAACGAGACCGAAGGACCATTTCCCGAAGTACTGATAAATTTCATTCGACTATGTGACACCCTTTTGGGCTCATTTTAGTTTCAAAAAAATCGCAAGAGACTTCTTTGTTCTCAAACATGGTTTTTATTTCATTTTTCACGAAGGAGCGCGTTTTTTCATCTTCGAAGAACATGAAAACGCTTGGCCCAGATCCAGAGATATTGAATCCTACACATCCATTTCCGGACGCAATGGCGCGCATCTCATCGTAACCCGGAATCAGCCCCTTGCGAACAGGCTCGGCAATGTAGTCCTGGATAGATGACTTCAGTCGATTCCAATCCTTTTCATGAAATGCCTGAATCAGACTTGCCAGGTTACCCCACTGATCTCGGGCTGTGGCAATATCAATGACTTTCGGAAGAAGTTGCTTTGCTTCAGCAGTTTTGACTTGCGCAAAAGGCCTGGCGATGAGGATTGAAAGCTCCTCCGCGATGGGTACCGAAAAATAATCCAACGGATCATAGCTCCTTATAGCAATACAACCTCCCAAGAGAGAAGGCGCTACATTATCCGCATGATAGCTCTTAGATGCGTATGCCTCTCCCTCTAATGCAAAAGGTAACAATTCGGCAGTCGAGAGCGGCTCCGGAAGCAGCTGATTCGCCGCATACACAGCTCCTGCAGCGCTTGAAGCGCTTGATCCAAGTCCACTTCCCGGCAGGAAGAGCTTTTTAATGTGAAAGTCAAAACCTTGTGATGATCCAAGACGCGTCAATAACGCCTTTACGGCAATTGTAGCAACATTTTCATCTGCATTTAATGATAGCGTTGCTCCTTCGATGGATTTTATAACCAACTGATCATCCGAACGTCTGCTGACCGTTAGCTCTTCGTAAATTCCCTCGAGTGCAAATCCTATGGTGTCATATCCACAGCCGATATTCGCTACGGTGGCTGGAGCCCATACTTTTACTGCATCCTTCATATAGCTATGATTCCGGTTGTGCTAAACGCAATACATCTGAGAATATACCTGAGGCAGTGACCTCCGCCCCAGCACCAGCTCCTTTTATGACCAATGGCTGATCTGTGTATCGATCAGTATAAAAAAGGACGATATTGTCTTTCCCTTCCAAATGGTAAAACGGATGATTCGCGGATACTTCAGCAAGCTTTACGACTGCCTTCCCTTCCTGGAATTTCGCTACCACTTTCAACCTTTTCCCATCCGCTGATGCTTTGTCATATATTCCCCTAAAGTAGTTTTCTTCTTCCAGCACCTTATCGTAAAACACTTCCAGATTCTCTGTTTCTTCGCATGATTTAGGCATGAAAGCATCCAGCTCAATTTGATTCATTTCGAATGGATAGCCGCTTTCTCGAATTAGGATGAGTAGCTTTCTTTTTACATCCTCTCCGGAAAGATCCAATCTGGGGTCGGGTTCTGTGTACCCTTCCGCTTTCGCTTTTTTGATTACTTCAACAAAAGGAGTAGTCCCATCATACTCGTTGAAAAGAAAATTCAATGTCCCGGAAAGAACCGCCTCGATTTGATGCACCTTGTCTCCGCTGCGAACAATATCGCTCAATGTAGACAAGATGGGTAGGCCGGCACAAACGTTAGTCTCAATTAAAAATTGACTTCCAAATTTTCTAGCAGCCGACTTAAGGTTTTGATATTTTTCGAATGACTCTGTGGCAGCGATCTTGTTTGGCGTCACCACTGAGATAGATTTCCGCAGAATCTCCGGGTATAGGTCTGCAATGTCCTTTGCTCCCGTTATATCTAAAAATATACTATTTCGATAATTTAATTCGATCATCTTATCCTTAAAATGTCCGGGCGTAAAAGGCACTCCCTCTTCAAGATTTTCAGCCCATTTGCTCAACCTGATGCCATCTTCCAAAAAGGCCATTTTTCTTGAATTGGCAACTCCAATCAACTTCAAATTGATCAAGTGATCCTTCTTCAAAATAGTGAACTGTGTTTGCAGCTGTCGCATGAAGGCCTTCCCTACGTTGCCCACGCCGACAATAAACATGTTAATCCGCTTTGCTTCGTACTGAAAGAACGCCTCGTGCAAGATATTCAATGCTTTGTTCAAATCCTCGCGCTGTATCACCGCTGAAATATTTCGTTCAGACGACCCTTGCGAGATGGCTTTTATACTTACGCCGTTCCGACCAAGCACATGAAACATTCTTCCGCTGATACCAACTTGATTTTTCATATTGGTACCAACTAATGCAAGAATGGATAATCCACGCTCAATGCCAATTGGATCGATAAGGTTGTCATCAATGTATCGTGCGAAAGAAGCACTTAATTGCTGCAAGGCCACTTCTGCGTCCTTATCAGTCAACGCGATTGTGATGGTGTGCTCAGCATTGGATTGCGTGATAAATTCCACCCCAAGTTTGAACTCCGCAAGGATAGAAAAAAACTCTTTGGTGAACGTGGGTACGCTAAGTAGCCCGGTCCCAGATAATGTAATCAAAGATACGTCTTTTAAGCTGGTTATCCCCCTCACAAGTTGATCGTCCCCTTCCTTACGAGAGACCAATGTCCCTTCCTGGTCTGGATCAAATGTATTCTTTATCCGTATTGGGATATCAGCTTGAAAGCACGGTTTCAGGCTAGGAGGATATAAAACCTTTGCCCCAAAATGCGATAGTTCAATTGCCTCTTCATAGGAAATCTCTTCGATGATTCTCGCATTTTTTACAATTCTTGGATCTGCTGTCATCAAGCCATCCACATCCGTCCAGATCTCAAGCACATCACTTCTCAGCGCACCGGCAACAATAGCAGCCGAATAGTCTGAACCACCTCGACCCAACGTGGTAGTTTCGCCGTCCTCTGTAGACGAGATGTAGCCAGGCATGATCGTCACTGCCGGACAGCTTTTGAAAGCTGCTACGATAGAAGCGTTTGTTGCATTGAAATTGACAGAGGCTCCGCCAAACGTAGTGTCGGTCCGAATCAACTCGCGTGAATCAAGAAGCCTGATATCAACCCCTTCTTTCCGCAAGAAGTCATAAATAAGGTTGGAGGAGATCAGTTCCCCGGAGCTCAGAATAAAGTCAAGACTTCTGTTAGTGAGTTCTTTGAGCAGAAAAACACCATCACAGATCCTTCGCAATTGCTTGAAAATTGCTTCGACAGGCTCTAGAAAGGAGTGCCCAGTCAGTTCCTGTAAGATACTACTGTGCTCATCATGCAATTCTTCTAGTAAATGAAGGTAGTGTGTGTCACCTTCCTTAGCAAACTCTGCAATCTTTACCAATTTGTTTGTGGTTTTGCCTATTGCGGAAACAACCATCACAACCGGCTCAGTATTGCTTGAGATGATCTGACTTACTCCCTTGATTGCCTCCTTATTTCCTACAGAAGTTCCTCCGAATTTTAATACCTTCATCTGTTTTTAACTCATAAAAAAACGCCATCCTATCTAGCAGAATGGCGTTTTTTTAATACCTTCATCTGTTTTTAACTCATAAAAAAACGCCATCCTATCTAGCAG
>CAZQJU010000174.1:0-5176 GCA_964593185.1 uncultured Roseivirgaceae bacterium | reverse complement strand
GAGGGCGAAATTAGCAATAACCCATTTAAAACAGTGAAGCTATTATGCTTTTGCTGTTTGACACTTCTTCCTAACGGGCTCTTCGCACCACTGTAACAATTTTTAACACTTTTTAGGATTAGTAGACAAGCACATAGAAGGCAAGCCAAACAAAAAAGAACAAAATGTAGGTTGTCAGTACGATATAGGCAGAGATCTTAAGTTTTTTTCCACTCAGAAAGTAGATGCCCAACGCCAGTGCGGGCCAGTAGAGCAGCTCAAATAAGTTCAGCGCTTTCAGTGGATACAACCATTTTGGTGCGATTTGTGTGTAGTCCACCAGGTTGATGATTGAAAATGGATAGAAGGCCAGGTAATCATTGTAGCTTGGATCGTTGAAAAAGAAGGAATACCAAACTACTTTGAGCAACTCTGGCAGAAAAAATACCAGTTCTGCGAACATGACCAGTTTCCAGAGCTGATTGAAATGGATGCGGTAGCCGAACATAAAGCAACCGATCCATAGCGTGAGGGAGGTCCAGGTCCATTTCCAAGCCAGGAAGAGGGGGACGCTGAGATACTGAATGTTATAGATGATGTCGAATACCCAAAGGTCACCACGTTCATTCAGCACTTCGAATGCTGCAATGGTATCGATGATGAAAATTCGTTTGACGAAAAGCAAAGCCATGTACACAAGACAGATGATCAGATACATACCTGCGGTATCAAACGAGAACCAGTTCTCTAAAAATGAATTTCGGTATTTGGATAATTTGTCAGTCATTTAGATTTGGAAACGATAATGAGCATAAAAGTCAAAAATATAGCGTTGGTCAGCGCATTCCTAGTCTGTTTTTACGTAGATGCGCAGTGGGTGGATGACGAGTTGGCGGACGATACCTTGGAGTATTCGCTGCTAAAAAATCCGTTTATTCAAATTGAGTCCACAGAGGCAATCAATTCCATGTACAATTTTGAGTTTAAAAAGGCACAAAGTCACTTTAACTGGTTGCAAAAAAACTATCCCTGGCATCCCTTGCCTTACTTGCTCAAAGGATTGAATTATTGGTGGCAGATCGTTCCCAACTACCAAAACGAGGAATACGATAAGGCATTCTTGGCCTATATGGATACAACCGTCATGACGGCAGAGAACATCCGCGACAACTACAATGAAATTGAGGGTGCGTTCTTTTTAGCTGCGGCGTATGCTTTTGAAGGTCGTTTGCACTCCGAACGAAGAGATTATCGGAAGGCTGCTTTGGCAGGTAGCAGGTCGTTGAAGTATTTGGAAGATTGCCAGGGGCATGAGGATTACAGTCCTGAATTACTTTTTGGGGATGCACTCTTTAACTACTATGCCGAGTGGATCAGGGAGGAGTATCCTCTGTTGCGACCTTTGATGATGTTTTTTCCGGATGGGGACAAGCAAAAAGGGGTCGAGCAGCTCAAAGAAGTGACGCGAAATGCTTTTTACTCGCGAACGGAAGCACAGTTTTACTTGATCAGGATCCTCTCTTCGGGTCCGGAACGGGATATGGTGGAGGCGCTACGGGTTGGGTCGATCTTACATCGAGACTATCCAGACAACCCCTATTTTCATCGCTATTATGCACGGTTGCTATACCAGTCTGGCCGATATGGCGAAGCTGAAAAACGTTCATTGGAGATCTTACAGAAGCTAGATAGTGGTCAGGCGGGCTATGAAGCCAACAGTGGACGGTACGCCTCTTTTTTCCTTGGTCACATTAATGAAATAAGGCGCAAGTATGATGACGCAAAAAAATACTACGAGAAAGGACTTAGGTACGCAGAGCAGGCAAATGCTACGGATATGGGTTACTACTTCTTTTCGTTGCTACATCTCGGCTTAATCGCAAAGGAAGAAGGGGATGTTGAAACAGCGAAGCGCTATTTCAAGCAGGTGAAAAAGGTAGCTAAACGAAAGCACAGCACGCATGCCAGGGCAAGGAAGGAGCTTAAGGATTTGTAAATACCGCAAGCCATTTTTCTTTGTTGGCTTCTACGCTGAATTCCTTTTCAACAGTTTTTCTGCCGGCTTTAGCTAATTTTTTTCTTAAGGTGGCGTCTTCAATCAATAGCGACAGTTTATCAACCCACTCTTCTGTGCCGGAAGCTAGAAAGCCGTTTTGGCCATCTTGAATAATGTCCTTATTTACGCCTACGGGTGACATGATTGTTGGGATTTCCAGGGCCATGTATTGAAGGCCCTTCATCCCGCACTTACCTTTTGTCCACTCATTATCCGGTAATGGCATGATGCCGATTTCCAGTTCTGAGAGGTCTTGTGCTTCGGTTTCAGCGTTCCAGCGGACTCCCTGGATACTTAGTTCATTGTTTATGTAACTGGGATCCCCAATCAACTTGAAATATACTCGATCGGCATATTTTTCTTTGATTCGTTTGAGTGCTGGCTGTATCGTTTCGAAGTGCTTAATGGTTGAAAAACTTCCGGTCCAGCCAATACAGATTCTATCTGAAGCTTCTACTTTGGAGCTGATTTTATAGTCTTTGAAATCAATCGTACTTGGAATGATTACTACGTTGGTGTTATGATTGCTCGCGTAGGAGGCTAGATATTCATTACCCACGATGACGCTATTCGACAAAGCGCTAATTGTTGCGGTCTTTTCAGGGTTTTTAAGCTTATTGAAAATCCCTTGATTCTCATTTTTATCCATCAGCCAAATGGCATCATCAAAATCATAGATAATCCGTACCTTCTTCTTTTTGAGCCATCTTTCGAAGAAGGTACCGAAAAAGAAGGCGTCACGATAGATGTAAACCACATCGTATTTGCCGGCTTTTAGCACGCTATTGAATCTTCTCCACAGTGCTCTTAGTCCAACGATGACTTTAGGAAATATTTTATCTCCGTAAAATACTTTATCTTCTTTCTCTGTTGGGAGGAGGGGCGAGAAATGGCAGGAGATTCCTAGCTTCTCCAAAAAATCAATATACTGCTCGTGTCGATACCGCTGTCCAGGTGATCGATCTTTACGATGAAGAACTAAAAACAGTACGTTCATCACAGAAAATATTTTTGATACCATTTTTGAAAGACATACAGTGTCCAAATGACAGCATGGATGTCACCCGGATTACTAGAGTTGAGTTGTCTTTCTAGATTCTTAATAGTGGTAGCATTAAAAATGCCCTGAGTTTGTATGAAATCGTCGTTAAAGACCGTAGCGCTGACGTCTTCATTTAATTCATTCCTCAACCAATCCAACATGGGCACTTCAAACCCTTTTTTGGAGCGATGGTGCAGTTCCTTGGGAAGGATGTGCTCAAACGCATCTTGTAAAACTTTTTTCCGATGGTTTTTCTTCACCTTGTAGGAAGTAGGCAGACTTCTGGCAAAGGCAACCAGATGCTTATCTAGAAATGGGACTCGTACTTCAAGACTATTGGCCATGCTCATCAAGTCAACTTTGGTAAGCATGTCACCAGACAATACCATTTTTAAGTCAGCGTCTAGGAAATCGTTAAGACCATTCAAAGCTTGTGGTATAATGCCTTCCTGAAGCTGTTCAGGTGTAGTGAACGGCTGATTCAATAGGCTTTCGGCTTCCAAATTGAATGAGGCCAGGTGCCAATATTGCTCGTTTGAATCCAGTTTTAGCAACTGGGCGTATTTGGCTATGCGCCTGGTCAAGTTGCCAAGTTTTGAGGATCTGGAAGTAGGGAAGAGGGATAGCGATCCGGCAATTTGCCTCAGCATTGTGTTAGCAAAAGACTGTTGGCTCGCTTTTGAAAATGCGAGATGTTTATAATAACCTCCAAAGAGTTCGTCTGCACCATCTCCCGACAACGCGACTTTCATAGACTGGGCAACTTTTTGAGAGAGAATGTAGGTTGGGATTGCAGAAGAATCCGCAAACGGCTCGTCAATGTAATCAATAACGTCTGTAACACTCTCTAGTAGGTCAGTATTAGTCAGGGAATACGTTGTGTGGTTTGTCTTAAACTTGTTCGCGACCAGCTCGGCGTAGTTTGTTTCATCAAAAAAATCGTGATCCTTATACCCAATGGAAAAGGTATTTAGGTTCGAATTAAATTGGCTGGCTATGGAAACAACGGCCGACGAATCCGTTCCTCCGCTTAGAAAGGCTCCGAGTGGTACATCGGCAACCATCCGTCTTTGAACGGATTTTTCCAGCAGTTTTATGGTTTCAGTCTTTGCATCAGTGTAACTGAGATTGCTTCCTTGTGGGGAATGTAACTGGAAATACGACCCAGTACTTAGGTTATTTTGCACAACCTCCAAATACTGCCCTGGGAGCACTTTCTTTACCCCATGAATCATGCTGAGGTCATTCGGGATATAGGTTAAGCGCAGATACCAGTAGAGTGCCTCATGATTTAATTGCTTTGGAATAGGATAGCTTAGTAGCGCTTTCATCTCTGATCCAAAGGCAACGAAATCCTCATTAACATAGTAATGACAAGGTTTGATTCCCATTCGGTCTCTAGCTATGAGAAGATAGTCGGCTTGCTTGTCATAGAAAGCCAAACTGAAGAAGCCGTTCAGTTCTTGAAGGCAACTCTTTCCCTTCTTGATCAAAAGATGCAGCAACACCTCGGTGTCTGACGTCGATTTCCATTCAATGGCTTTAAGGTTGCTCCGCAGTTCCTCGTAATTATAGATTTCTCCATTGAAGATAAGTGCGTACCTACCTGTGGGATCCAGCATGGGTTGGTTGGCATTGCTGGAAGTATCTATAATTGACAATCGTGTGTGGCCTAGTCCAACACTTCCAACTTCAATTTGATCTTGTACATCTGGACCTCGAAGGCTCAACGATTGAACGGCCCTTCCAAGATGGCTGGATAAATCTGGAGATGATTTTGAAAATACTTTATAGCCTGTGATTCCACACATGGACAATTACTGTCGAATTCCAAGGTGCTATGTTAGCATCAATTTGTTTATTTGCTGTTGAAGATTTGATAAATGTCTGATCTGCAGGGAAAAAATATCGCGATTCTAGGGGGAACAGGTACGGTGGGTAAAGCACTAATGCAGTGTATAAATACGAATGCTATTCCAGTTGATCGTATCCTACCTTATTCAATAGATGAAATCAAGCAGCTGGAAATGATGGAAGAATTTCCGGAAGACTTACGACCTAGTCTGCAGTATCAAATTGGCGATGCTTGTGATCAGAAG
>CAZQJU010000173.1:0-5216 GCA_964593185.1 uncultured Roseivirgaceae bacterium | reverse complement strand
CAAGTCAATTAGCTTCAGATCATCTTTAACTACTTACCTTATGAATAAACAATTACTAGGATTACTATTACTTCTGTCTTCTGTATCGGTATTCTCGCAGTCCAACCGCGTTGCCGTTCAAAAAAGTGATGACGGAATGCGTTTGATGGTGGATGGGAAACCTTTCATGATCAATGGAATGAACTGGGATTACTTTCCAATTGGAACTAACTATTCCTACAGCTTATGGAACCAATCAGATGATGTCATCCAAAGTGCCCTGGATGCAGAAATGTCATTGTTGCAAAACATGAACGTCAACACCGTTCGGATGTATACAGGTGTCCCTCCCAAATGGATTACCTATATATACGAGACCTATGGCATTTATACCATGCTAAACCATTCATTTGGTAGGTACGGGCTAACGATCAACGGCGCTTGGGTCGCAGTAACTGATTATCGTGACCAGGACACCAAGTCGTTGTTGCTTTCTGAGGTAACTCAAATCGCACGAGATTACAAAGACACACCAGGACTATTGCTTTTCCTACTGGGAAATGAAAACAACTATGGCCTTTTCTGGGCTGGTGCCGAAACGGAGGACTTTCCGGATGATGAAGAACGTATCAACTTCATTGGAGAAAGTCGGGGACGTCCAATGTATCAGTTGATGAACGAGGCTGCGGTCAAAATGAAGGAAATTGATACCTCCCACCCTGTAGCTATTTGTAACGGAGATCTATTGTTCGCAGAGATCCTGGCTGAAGAAATCAAAGACGTTGATATCTACGGTGTCAATATGTATCGAGGTATTTCATTTGGGGATGCCTTCGAAAGAGTAAAAAATGAAATCGACCTACCGATCATGTTCACTGAATTCGGTGCAGACGCATACAATGCAAAGGAGAATTCCGAAGACCAGGCATCTCAGGCGTACTACAATCTTGGTAACTGGAGAGAAATCTACGAAAACGCAGCTGGTCTTGGTAAATCAGGCAATTCAATTGGTGGATTTACCTTCCAGTTCAGTGATGGATGGTGGAAATATGGACAAACCAAAAACTTGGACATCCATGACAATAACGCTTCTTGGGCAAACGGTGGATACCAGTCGGATTTTCAGGAAGGAGAGAATAACATGAACGAGGAGTGGTTTGGAATCTGTGCAAAAGGGCAGACCAACTCCAGAGGGTTGTACAACCTGTATCCAAGAGCATCCTACTATGCCTTGCAAGAAGCACATGCGTACGATGTGTTCGCCGCAGATGCAAGTTTAGGTGGCATATCTGACCATTTCTCCAACATTGCTATTGCCAATGCAGTCATGAGAGCACGTGGGGATAAGGCCTCGCTACTTGGTGAAGGTGGTGGTAAGATCAGGGTGAGCGAAGTTCGTGCTGAATTTTCGACCTTTAATACGGGTGGTAGTCTATTGACCACACCAGATGCACCAGATCCAAACAATCAAACCTACCCTAATAAGCTCGGTTTTGATCGAATGGAATCGTATTTCATCGGCATTGAAGCAAAACCTGAGGCCAATGTTAGAGCAAATGTCTCGTTCAACATCTTAGGAAATGTGGCGGAAAATCCCATCAATGAGATTTTTTACGAAAACAGAGGACGCGCACAGACCTTCATAACCCAAAGTGGCAATACGGTAACAACTAATCCAAATAGGATTCAGGTCTATCAGGCTAGCTACAGCTGGGATGCAAAGATGTTTAGATTGGAAGGGTTCTACCGAACTGGTCATTACCATTGGGGATACGAGGGTGATTTCTTCGGTCTGTATCCCGAAGCCAATTACGGCCCCAATATTGACATCTACAATGGTCTAGCGCCCAATGGATTCGAGGTAGAGGGAAAAAGACAGCTCAAAGGATTGAAAGTGGCCTTCGGTCCTGAATTGTGGTGGGGAGCAAACCCTGCAATTTTGGTAAAGTACAGCAAAGAGTTTAGAGGAATCGAATTCACAGGTATCTTCCACGAAGACATCGATGAACCCGGCGCCGCTGTTAGTTCACTGGCCGTCCCAATGCCTAAGACGAGAAGAGCAACACTTCATGCGCATAAGAAATTTGGCAAGCTGGAAGTGGAAGCCGGAGGTATCTGGGGTGGTCAACCACTGGTAGGCCGTGAATTCCAAGTGGTGAGAGGAGAGGAACAAAACTACCAGGTCCTACAAGATGAAATCAAAGACTCTGATACCTGGGGAGGTAAAATGAAACTAACGTACCAGGCAGGTAGATTTAATTGGTATGGACAGGCTTCCTCAAGAGGATTGGTAGCGAATGCAGGTGGTGATTATACGCAAACTTTTACTGGCTGGAGGTTGAAGGACTTCGGCTCTGGAAACGTCAACAATATATTCTCAGGGTTCACGTACACCTATGGAAAATTCCAGTTTGCTCCAAACTTTATGTGGCAAAAGCCAATTATCGATCCTATTCCAGGAGATGCGCCAGCCCCTGCGAGATTGCGAAACATCTTGGATGATCCTTTTGTGGTAAGATCTAACAGAGAAACGCAAGCGGCAGAGCTCTTGATCACATTTGATCCTACACCTGGAAGCTGGATGTACGAATGGGACAACGATCGCGCTGAAGATGCGAAGCTTGCGGTAAGCTTAGGTTTCGTATACTGGCACCTACCCACTTCACAAGACGCTGCGGTAATTTTCCCTGGCGATGGTCGAACGCCTTCTGCGGCGGCTGGAGCAGCACCTGCCCAAGATCTTTGGGAAGTAAATACACGAATTGTTTCCAAATTGAGCCCAGAGCTTGGAATCGTCGCCAACCTATACGGCGGCACCGCACAGGCCAATGGTGATGATCAGCGAAAAATTGAGCGTTACGGAGGTACGATCCGAACGATCTACAAAAAGGTTAAACTGAATACCCATGTTAAAGTGAATGACTGGGGTCCATTTGATTACCATCGAGATTTTAACTTGACCTACCCGCTCCAACTGATGGCGGACTTGTCTACTTCCATCTCCAAACCTGATTGGTTTGCAATGCCAAGTACACGAATCGGAATGCAATTCACATGGAGATCACTTGATCAATTCTCTCCAAGGTTCGCACCGAACGCAACCGAAGAGTTCGCGCTTGAACCGCTCATTAGCCCGGTTGGATTTCCGAATGGAAGAGAGTGGGAGATCAGAACATACATGCACATAAACATTGGAAGGTAAAATGAAAGCATTAAACTTTTTAAACATGAAAAACATGAAATCTAAAGTGATATTATCTCTTCTGGTTTTGCTTGCCTTTGGTTGCACACGAGACGAGAGCGATTTACCGTTCGCTAAATTTCCTAGTACTGCGGAAGTCTTTACAGACAATCCAGTCGGGTTAACTGATGAATTCTTTATTTCATTTGATCCGAATGGCGGTGCCAATACGGAGGGCTTTGGTACCGATGAAAATGAATTCTTCGAAGGGACAACATCGATTCGTATTGATGTGCCCTCACCTAGTGATCCCGATGGAAATTTCATTGGAGGGATATTTAGAGATCGAGGAGATGGCAGAGACCTTACAGAATATGATGCGTTGACATTTTGGGCGAAAGGGGCGCTGACAGGAAGAGTGGAAGTAGGCTTTGGAACAGACTTCATTGAGAACGTTTATCCTGTTTCTACCGTGATCCAGTTAACCACGGGTTGGAAAAAATATACCATTCCGATCCCAGACCCTTCACTCTTAGTCCAAGAGAAAGGAATGTTTTTCTTCGCTGCTGGATCATTTGATGCTTTAAGCAATGACGATCCAGCAGTCGCTTCATCATTTAACGACAACATTGGTTACACTTTTTGGATGGATGAGATCAAATTCGAGCGACTTGGCACAACAAGGTTGCTATTTCCTTTCATGTTGAATGGCGAAGATGTAGAGCTAGACGTTTTTGACGGCTTTAGTCAGACCATTAGTGGATTGGGCGCTACCTTCAACTTAGCAAACGGCCAAAATATTTCGGTAAACGCCGCGCTAGGGTACTTCAATTTTTCGTCCTCAGATGAAAATATTGCTACCGTTGATGATCTTGGGACAGTCGTTGTGAGATCCGCCGGCGAGGCAACAATCACTGCTGAGCTCGCTGCTATAGCTGCAAACGGGTCTTTGAATTTGACTTCAACAGGATCCTTTGTAAATGCACCAGATCCTACCAGACCACAAGGAGATGTTGTTTCCATATTCAGTGACACCTATACTGGTGTGTCTGGATTTAACCCTGGCACTTTTGCTGGTGCGAACACAAGCAATATTTCGGTCCCAAGCTTTGCAGGCAATAGCCATGTTAATTACGAATCGATCGATTTCGTTGGACTTGGTTGGGACGGGACCGTGGATGTAACATCCGAAACAATGGTCCATCTTGATGTTCAATTGACAGGTGACGCAGGCTCACAACTTATCATGGAACTTATTGATTTTGGTCCTGATGATACAGATAATGGCTTTGGTGATGGTTCGGCCGGAGGATTTAATCTCAGTAGCCAACTAGTGCGAAACCAGTGGGTTGGGATCGACATCCCGTTGAGTAGCTTTTCATTGCCAACAGGGGGTGGTGGTGCAGGTAATCCCAACCTAGGAAATATTGGCTTTGTGGTATTTGTTTCCAATAATGGAGCATCCTTTTTAGTTGACAACATCTACTTCTATTAAGATTTAATAAAAGATTAAGTAATGAAAAGAATAATAAAACATAGCAGCCTAGCAATCACACTTTTGTCAAGCGCTGTCTTTTTTGGCTGTGAATCTGACGAAAGTCAAACTGTGACTACACTAAACAATCTAGTTTGGTCAGATGAGTTTGATGGAAGCGGTGCACCTAGTGCCCAAAATTGGGTTTTTGATATTGGAACAGGTGACAATGGCTGGGGTAATAATGAGCTTCAATATTATACGGATCGCGAAGAAAACATCACTGTTCAAGGCGGGTTCTTAGCAATTACCGCCCGTGAGGAGGATTTCGAAGGATCTTCTTACACCTCTGCAAGAATTACCACCAAGGGGTTGAGGGAATATGAATTTGGTAGAATAGAGACCCGAATGCAACTTCCCTTAGGACAAGGAATCTGGCCTGCGTTCTGGATGCTGGGAGCTGACATCGATACCAACCCTTGGCCGGGAGCCGGAGAGATCGATGTGTTGGAGTACCTTGGTCAGAACCCAACAGAAATGTTTGGAACAATACATGGGCCTGGCTACTCTGCCGGAGAATCC
>CAZQJU010000172.1:0-5228 GCA_964593185.1 uncultured Roseivirgaceae bacterium | reverse complement strand
TGTCGTCCACCAAAAAGAAGAAGAGTTTAAGATTTTAAAACAAGAGTTTAGAAATGGCAAGATATACCGGGCCTAAAGCTAAGATTTCAAGAAAATTTGGAGAGCCGATATTTGGATCAAGTAAGGCTGCTCAAAAGAAGGCGTACCCTCCTGGTCAGCATGGAAGAGGACGTAGGAAGAAGCAGTCGGAATATGCAATCCAGCTTGCTGAGAAGCAAAAGGCAAAGTACACATATGGAGTGCTGGAGCGTCAGTTCGCCAACGTTTTTGACAAAGCTTCACGAAAAAGTGGAATTACAGGAGAGATCCTTCTTCAATTACTCGAAGCAAGACTAGATAACACGGTTTATCGATTAGGTATTGCGCCAACACGAAGAGGTGCACGCCAGTTGGTTTCTCACAAACACATTACCGTAAACGGTGAAGTGGTGAATATTCCATCGTACGCCTTAAAGCCAAGTGATATTGTTGGCGTTAGGGAAAAATCAAAATCTTTAGAGGCAATTACTGATAGCTTGAAATCCAATGCAAGAAGTTATTCTTGGTTGGAGTGGGATTCGGTCAATATGAACGGTAAATACTTAAATGCACCGAGCAGAGAAGAAATCCCTGAAAATATCAAGGAGCAATTAATTGTAGAATTGTACTCGAAGTAATAATCAATAATTAGATAAAAGATAAGATATGTCAATCCTAGCATTTCAAATGCCGGAAAAAGTGGTGATGGACAAAGCGGATGATTTCCATGGCCTCTTTACGTTCAAACCCTTAGAAAAAGGATACGGTGTTACGGTAGGTAACGCATTGAGAAGAATCCTTTTGTCTTCTTTGGAAGGCTATGCGATCACAGGTGTGAAGATACCTGGTGTTTTACATGAGTTTTCTACCATTGAAGGAGTTGTCGAAGATGTAAGCGAGATCATTCTTAACCTGAAAATGGTGCGGTTCAAGAAAATTGAAGACGTTGCAGATAGCAGCATCACCATCTCCGTAGGCAACATGACAAAGCTTACTGCCGGAGACTTGGCTAAAGCAACCACTTCTTTCGAGATTTTGAACCCAGATCACGTAATCTGTAATCTTGATTCATCTGCAAAGTTTGAGATGGAGCTGAAGGTAGAGAAAGGAAGAGGATATGTCAGCGCTGATGAAAACAAGCCAGCTGAGCAAAATTTTGGATTCATTTCTATTGATTCCATTTATACGCCAATCAAGAACGTAAAGTATAGCGTTGAGAATACCAGGGTAGAGCAAAAGACGGATTACGAGCAGCTTACCTTAGACATTGAAACAGATGGTTCTATCCATCCGGAAAATGCGCTTAAAGGAGCAGCTCACATTCTGATTCAGCACTTCATGTTGTTCTCGGATCAAAACATGATCCTCGAAACGCAAGAAGCTGGCGAGCCTGAGCAAGTGGATGAGGAATTGCTTCACATGAGAAAGCTACTCAAAACGAATTTGAACGATCTTGATCTATCAGTGAGAGCATATAATTGCTTGAAAGCTGCAGATGTTCGAACGTTGGGAGACCTTGTGTCACTTGAGATTTCAGATATGATGAAATTCAGAAATTTCGGTAAAAAGTCTTTAGCTGAATTAGAGCAACTTGTTAACGATAAAGGTCTGACCTTCGGAATGGACCTTGGGAAATACAAACTAGAGGAAGAATAGAACAATGAGACACGGTAAGAAATTCAATCATTTGGGTAGGAAAACAGCGCACAGAGGTGCGATGCTATCCAACATGGCTTCTTCGCTTATCATGCATAAGAGAATCAATACGACAGTAGCAAAAGCAAAAGCGCTGCGCAAGTATATCGAGCCAATATTGACCAAGTCTAAAACAGACGACACGCATGCTCGAAGGGTGGTCTTTTCTTACCTTCAAGACAAAGAGTCTGTTTCAGAGCTTTTCAACAACATCGCCGGAAAAATTGCTAATAGACCTGGAGGGTATACACGAATCATCAAGACAGGCGCCAGATTGGGTGACAATGCTGAGATGTGTATGATGGAGCTTGTTGATTTTAACGAACTATTGGTTACTGAGGAGAGTGCTGGTAAGGCGAAGACCCGAAGATCTCGAAGAGGAGGAAAGTCGAAAGCCAAAGCTGAGGAAGCAGCTCCGCAGGCAGAAGAAGCAAGTGTTGAAGAAGCAGTAGTCGTGGAGGAAGCAGTGGAAGAGCAAGTAGAGGCTGTAGAGGAAGCTGTTGAAGAAGTAGCTCAAGAGCCACAAGAGGAAGTAGCTGCTGAAGCGGAAGCCACTGAGGAGGCTAGTGCGCCGGAAGCCGAGGAAAAGAAAGACGATTCGGCTGAAGAAGAAAAGAAAGATTGAGAAAATAATAACGATCAACAAAAGGCTTCCAGTAATGGAAGCCTTTTTTATTTTCGGTGCTGGCTATTTCTAATAGCTTTAGTCAGCGATCGAATTTCAAAAATCTGCAGAAATGACAATACAAGAATTAATGTTCATCAGTGTTTTGCTATTGGGCTCCAGTATTGCCACAGCACAACCTACCTCCTATGATTCTTTGGTATGGTCTGATGAGTTTGAGGGGAACGGTGCATTGGATACCTCCAAATGGTTTCACCAAACCAAGCTTCCGCCTTGGGGATCCTGGTTTGGTGGGCTGATCAATCATTACACAGATAGGGTACAGAACACTTACCAAGAGAATGGACATCTGCATTTAGTAGCCAAGAACGAGGTGTTCACAGATCAGGGTCGGACGAAGAATTATACCTCAGCTCGCCTAAACTCAAAGTTCACTTTTCAATATGGGAGGGTGGAAGTACGGGCAAAGTTACCAACCGGAGTAGGTACCTGGCCTGCAATTTGGATGCTAAACAGGAATATCAACGAGGACGGTGCGTATTGGGAAGAGCAAGGATATGGAACCACTACCTGGCCCAATTGCGGAGAAATAGATATCCTGGAACATTGGGGTAAGAACCAGGACTACGTTTCAAGTGCGGTACACAATGGAGACAGTTATGGAGACAATGTGGTCAACCTTGGGGGCCGACAAGTTGATAGTGTATCTACTAATTTTCATGTATATGCTTTGGAATGGTCGGAAGACAAAATGCTATTCAGCATAGATGGGATAACCCATTATGTGTACGAACCTGACGTTAAGGATCAAGATACATGGCCATTTGATGAACCGTACTATATCATCATGAATATTGCAGTAGAGCCTACGATTCATTCGAAGTTTACCGAGAGCGCCATGATCGTGGATTATGTTCGAGTATTCCAGTAACGGAATGGGCTACTTCGCGCAAAGACTCTCGTCGGGACTTTCTGCTGTCCCTTCCCAATCCAGATCAGCCATCCCGACCCATGTATTGGTTTCGGGATCCCGTCCAATGGCGTGTACTCGGGCAAAAGCACCATATCGTGTCAGTGCCTCGATTTCAAATCCGTTTGCTTGCCAATAAATCGAATCGGCTCCACTCCAGCCGTTAGAGGGGGTGTATTCCGCACTGAATTTTGTAGGAAACACTTCACGATTTCCATTGCTGAAGTCTGTCATAGGGTGGATTCTAGGAGCAGCGACGGCCTCTTCCAAGGTCTTGCCCTGATCAATGACCCTGGAAATTGTTTGCACAATTCCTGATAAGATTCTCAGGCCACCTGCAGCGCCTAAGACCATGACGGTCTCCCCATCCTTGGAAACTAGCGTTGGAGCAATGGTGGTTCTTGGGCGTGATCCTGGCGCTTGGTCCGAGCCTGACAAGTAAGCTCCCATGGTAGAGGCATAGACAAAGCCCAGTCCAGGTGTGATGACTTTGGATCCAAAAAGCGGGCCAATCGTTTGGGTAATAGAGACTACCATCCCTTTGCAATCAGCAGTAACAAAATGGGTGGTATGATGACTTTCAGCGCCCCAGGTTTCCCCGGCCCAGTCAGTGTTGTTGGCGAGGAGCTTTTGATCGGAGATCTGCCTTGCAGTTTCTTGTGCATTGTCAGAGCCTGGTACAAGTACCTTTGCCGCCATTTCACGTGCCCAGTCCTTGCTCTGAACCTGCGCCAGATCCTGCTCTTTATAGTCATATGTAAGACTCTGAACAGCGAAGGCCAAGGCTTGGTTGACGGTGGCCGCCCACTGCGCATCTGACATTCCAGCAAGGTCGAATTGCTCCATGATGTTCAGTGCCTTGACGACCAGCCCACCGCCCGCAGGTGCCGGGATCGAATGAATTTCATGCCCTCTGTAGGTAGTGGTCACATACCTTGCATCCAAGGCCTTGTATCTTTGCAAATCTTCTGCAGTCAGAAAACCATTATTGGCAGCCATGTCTTCTGCGATCAATCTAGCAGTTTCGCCCTCATAAAAATCCCTTCCCTTGGTTGATGCGATTCTCTTAAGTGTGTTGGCCAGGTCGGGCTGTATAAGGAGGTCTCCTGCCGCATAGGTGGTGTCACCTTTCATCATCTGACGTTGGAATCCCGGGTTATTTCTTATAGCATCCAACCCTATGCTATGTCTTCGAGCCTCTCCCTCTAGCAGTTCAAATCCTTCAGTTGCATGACTGATTGCCGGCTGCATTAGTTCTCGAAGAGGCATTGAACCGTGTTCTTGGTGAAGTCTCATCAGGCTGGCTACCACTCCGGGAATAGCTACCACGCGATGACCGGCGTTTGGTGGTTCTGCATCGGGAATGAAACTAGCTGGAACCTCGGTCATGCCATTGTACCCTTGAAAGCTACCATCAGCCTTTCGAACCAAGATTTGATTTCTTCCGCCGATTCCATTCATGGTAGGTTCCACCACTGCGAGAACGAAGGCCGTGGCCACCGCTGCATCAGCTGCATTGCCTCCGGCGGCCAACACCTCTGCTCCGGCTTGTGTTGCGAGTGGTTGAGCTGCAGCGACCATTCCGTTAGTGGACGAAGCCAGTTTGCTCGGTGCAGAATTTTCTAGGACGGTTTCTTTCGGTTCGGGTGCATTGCAAAACGTACATAGGATACAAAGCAGGCACCATGCGGGTACTAGACTCTTCATGATTTGGTCAGGTTAGGATTGGAAGATAATGAAAATTTCGCTGCTTTGTAGATGCGGTTGGTGCACAGTCCAGCTCCCATCTGAAGGGGTATTTAACTTATTAGCAGGTTGTTCTATTTACATTCACATTCCGACTTTCATATTGAGCCTGCACGACTTATTTTTGCTGCCTAGTATGATGAAATTCCCAACTAGAAAAAAAGCCACCCTACT
>CAZQJU010000171.1:1812-5482 GCA_964593185.1 uncultured Roseivirgaceae bacterium | reverse complement strand
TGCAAACAGCACTTCAATCCCATTCAAGTCTTTTTCTGCATACTTTTTGAGATAGCGAAGCGCTAACGCTTTGTTGGTTGTTTTAGTCATATCGTCTAGGTGAATTACGACAAACTAAAAGAAAGAGAAACAGATAGTCTAGACTCAGCGGTCTTTATTACATCTGATGCTTTGTAAAGCCCGCCATTACTTTTCCCATAATGATCGTCTTAGCCCATCTAGGGGTCATTCTCAGGTTAAAAACCAAGAATTTAGTTAAAAAACCAGGCAAAATGGTCTTCCTACGTCCGATGGCCTTAACGATAGATAAGCTGATGTCTTCAGGCTTTAAGGTCATATCCATCTTCATGTTTGCCCTCTTAGCAAACCCCGTTGCAACAGGTCCTGGTGCGGCTGACAATACATCAATTCCGTCGCCTTTTAATTCAATAGCCAGTGCTTCACCCAGCGACTGTACAAAGGCTTTCGAAGCGGCATAGTTTGCAGCATAGGGCACTCCTTGAAACGCCACCATTGAACTCATTAGAACAAGCGCTCCTCTGTCAGCTCGTTTTGTCATTTTGTTGGCGAAATGATGCGCCATGGCTAAAACCGACTTACAGTTTAGATCCAGCATATTGATTTCTTGCTGAATGTCCGAATCAATAAATCTACCCGAGGTACCAAAGCCAGCATTTAGAATTGCGATGCCTATGTCTAAATGACTTGTGTCCTCGAGCAGTTTATCCACATCTTCCGAGATGGATAAATCTCCCGATATCGGGATACTTTCAGTTTTATGTTGGTCGAATAGTTGGGTGCAGAGCGACTTTAGGTCGTCGTTTCTCCTGCCTGTGACGATCAGCTTAAAACCGGCTTCTCCGAATTTGATTGCAAGTTCCCTGCCGATACCTGACGTGGCGCCGGTGATCAGTACCCAATCGCCATAGTTTTTTCTAAGTCTTTTACTTGTTTTTTTCGTAAGCTTCATGTTGGTATTTTTCAGATTGATGTTTGATTTCGGTAAGCCACTCGTCATGCAGTTTTTCCAGTTTTTTGGGCACAAAGAGCTTCTGAGGGATGGTCATGAATCCATGTTGTGCTTCGCTAGTGATTAGTTTTGAGCCCCTCGTAGTTGGAATGATCAGCCAGGCATGCCAACCGTTAATGCTTTTTTTGTTGGATTCCCAGGCGAGCCGATACGGAGCTTCGAACTCCTTTACCGAGGAAACAAAATCAAGCCCCATGGTTTTCCAGGTAAAAGTGCCGCCTGCGCGGAGCGTCCCGTCCGGACTATCGAGAAGCACAAGGTCGCTAGCGCCCTGGTAGTAGCTTTCCCATTCGCTAGCGTTGATCAATACACTCCAGATAGTCTCGGGGTCTGCATCAATGTCAATCTCATTGTGAACAAAGAACTTAGCTTCCTGTGGAAGGTAGTTTTCTGGCCAGTTAATTTCTTTTGAAAGCGGGAGGCTGGCCTTGACCGATTTCTTAACGGAATAGCAGCTCGACAACACTATCGTGATGCCCAATATGATGATGTTGTTTTTCATGCGATTTTTTATTTCCCTCAAAAATCGCGAGTGCGGAAGGCTTAAAACGATAACATATGTTTAGGATTTGATCGCTTCTCTCTTTAGTCTGCTGAGGTGGATGGGCGTAATTCCTAAATAGGAGGCGATCATATGTTGTGGTACACGGTTGTGAATGTTCGGAAAAATCTGATTCATCAATTCGTAGCGTTCCATCGGCGACAGGGTATATAGATGTTCAATTCGAGTGTCCAAATAGGTAAAGTAAAACTCTGCAATCAATCTTCCCAGTTTTTCTCCTTCCTCAAGACTTTGATACCCCCATTCAATAGCTTCTTTGGACAGCACAATGACCTCCGTCTGTTCTAACGCCTCCAATTGATAGCGTGACTTTTCTCTGGTAAGGAAGGCCCTGTAATCCGCGATGAACTGATTTTCAATGGCAAAATGAATGGTGTGCTCAGTGCTGTTGAGATCGTATATTTTAACCCTAATGATTCCCTTTTCGATGAAGTATACTTCGTCAATGATCTTGTAATTCTCACTTAGGAGTTCCTTTTTTTTAAAAGTCCTTCTGTAGCATTTAGCCATGAAGCTCCTTGCCTCTTCTTGAGAGATGTTGATCATCTCGGATATTGCCGTGTGTAAGGTCTCCATCTATAAGCGGGCTCAGCGAATAGTTCTGCTACAATGCTCTTATTACTAAGCTACCTGATCTTTGCGATACGAACAACCGTTTTACCGAAGGTCGCGCTAGCGTTCCAAAATTGGAAAAAGAAACGTGACCAAAGAGGCAGGATTACGAAGGACTATTCCGATCTCAATGCATGAATGGGGTTTGACAACGCTGTTTTCATTGCTTGTATACCGATGGTCATTAGCGCCATTGCTGCTGTGAAAAGGCCTGTGGCAATAAAAATCCACCACGATAGCGGTACACGATAGGCGAAACCACTTAGCCACTGGTCCATTAGCCACCAGGACAGTGGAGCTGCAAGCAGGAATGCAATGCAAACCAGTTGCAGGAAACTCCCGGAAAAGAGCTGGACAATACTGGAGATGGAGGCGCCTAGTACCTTTCGAATACCCATTTCTTTAACCCGCAATTCGGCAGCAAACATGGCTAGACCTAGCAGTCCAAGACAGGAGATAAGAATGGCCAGGACCGCAAAGACATTGGAAAGTGTATTGACGACAGCTTCACTGCTATACAATGCACCGTATTCCTCGTCAATAAAGGAGTAGCTTAATGGATAGTTGGGGTTGATTTCGGAAAAGATCTTCTCCATACTTGCAAGTGCCTCAAGGGTTGCTCCGGGTTGGGTTTTGACAAGGATCAACCCAAAATCAAGGTCTTCTTTTACATCAACAATCAGAGGCTTGATCGGGTCCCGCAATGAATGCGTATGGTAATCCTTCAGCACTGCAATGATGGGTCCACGCTTACCCCAAGCCGATATCCATTTACCCAGTGGATCCGACATGTTCATCTGCTTCAATGCCGTTTCATTTACCATGAAAGCAACGGAGTCGCTCGAAATCTGTCGGTCAAAGTTTCTTCCTTCTTTGATCTTCAAATCCATGATCTCAAGAAAATCAAAACCGACAGAGGTGGGAAGAAAACCAACGGTTTCACTTTTTTCCTGCCCTTGCCACTTAAAAGGTGAAGCCATCTCAAATCCCATGTTGTGGGGTGCTTCGCTGCTTCGATCGACCAATGCGATACCTGGCGACTGCTCCAGCTTTCTTTTGAGTAGGAGGTATTTTTCGCGCTTTTCCAGTTCACCTTCCACCCGAACCGAGATCAGGTTTTCCCGGTCGTACCCCAAATGGGAATTTCGAACATAGCCGGTTTGACGAGAGATGACGACCGTCGAGATCAGCAATAGGATGGACAGGCCGAATTGGAAAACGACCAGTCCCTTCTGCAGCCAGACGGCATTTCCTTGCAATTTTGCCTTGCCCTGGAGGACGATACTTGGCTTGACGTTGGAGCTATAGAGGGCAGGAAGGCTACCGGCGATCACGCCCATGATCAAGCAGAATAGTACAAGTCCAAACCAGAATTCCGGTTCCTGGAGTGGTACCACGATGGATTTGCCTGTCAACTCTGTCAGGGTAGATTGTATTAGCATCAGGCATAAAACGGAAAGTACCGT
>CAZQJU010000171.1:0-1712 GCA_964593185.1 uncultured Roseivirgaceae bacterium | reverse complement strand
TTGGCAGATTCTTTTAGCTGTACATAGGTCCTGATATTATTGCCAGAAAGCAGGAAGCCATCCTCATGTGTCAGATCCCAATTGATGAGGTAGTCGAACTTCAACGTACTCGAAGGAGCGATGTCGTCGAAAACCGCAGTGACCATAAAATCCTGTGTGTTTTCATAGCGTATGGATTGTCCCAAGGCCTTTGAGGGAGTATCAAAAAAGGATTCGGCCATACGTCGGGAAATGGCGATGCCGTATCGGGAAGAGAGCGCTGTTTGTTCGTTTCCTGCCAGCAATGGAAAAGAGAACATTTGAAAGAAATCCGGCCCAGCGTTTGAGCCCTCAAATTTCTGCTGCTTTTCACCTACGCGAAAGGTACAGGCATGTCCCCAGGGGAGCTCATACGAGGTGGCGTAAGTTGTGGCTAGTGCTATTTCCGGAAAGGCTACTTTTAGTTCGTTTGCGAGCACGCTGGAACCATCAAAATTGATGTCGATAAATTCCAGCGGTATTGCATGACCACCGTAGACGTTTCCGGCAGACCGTTCGGTGTAGTAGACCCCGTACAATGTTTCGGAGTTCTGATGGAAATTGTCAATTGATTTCTCCGCACGAACCCATAGAAGAATAGCGAGAAAGCAAGAAATGCCCAGCGCCAATCCGCTAATGTTGATCAGGGAAAAGGCACGCCCTCGAAGGATGTTGCGGATGGAAGTTTTAAGATGTTGATGGATCATGGTAATATGTAGTGCGTTATGAGATGTTTTTCTAATCATGAATCGTAGGCGAAGGTAAGAGCACGCTTCCCATAGGTAGGAGAGGTGAAGGTTTGCCTTTTTCTGGCTACGTCCAGCCTTCAGATGGTACCGCTCATGCAGGTCACCCAGTATTTCCTCCGAAAATTCAGCAGCGCAAATGAGCTTAATGAATCGATCGACCCAACGTGGCGGAACGCTGTTCTGTTGATCCTTTTTCATTTCCTTACGGTCGTTAGTTCCGGAATAGCCCCTTTCGATACGGCGCCCCAGAGGTTTTCGCGTACCTCGCGGACTTCCCGCAAGATTTTTCCTCCTGCCAGCGTGACGGTGTAGAGTCGTTTTCTTCGACCTCCTCGCTCAGCCGTAGATTCACCCATTTTCGATTCCAGGAATCCCTTTTTTTCCAATCGCTGCATGGCTGCATGAGTAGCCCCTGTGGTAATGGTTCTTTTTAACACTTCTTCAAGTTTCTCCGCAACAATTACGCTATAGGCTTCTGGAAACTGGGTGGCAATGGTCAGTAAAACCAATTCTTCAAATTCTCCTAAGTCACTTCTTCTCATGTAGAGGTTGCTTTATTACTTCTATTTCGGTATAACAAATAAAATGCCAAAAGGTTGAATCTGCGTCCTTGATGCAGGAGGATACATTACCGTACCTGAATTAGGTAATCGACTGTCTACTATTGAACAGTGGTGCCTTGCAAGCGGACACTTTAGGCAGGGGAGTGGTGTGCTTTTGTGACTAGAAAATAAGGCTATCAATGATCTCCTGACAACTTACTTCATTATTGATGTTATCAAAGTACATTCATCTATCGACATTTCAAGGTACGCTGAGTGTCATTTGTTATGCACCATGTCATATCCATTTCAAAGTAGCTGTCGCGTGGACTAATTGCTTAGTATTGGAGTGACAAGTTTAAGTTGCTGGTCTTGGTAACGAAAGGTGAAAGGATAAAATACC
>CAZQJU010000170.1:0-5610 GCA_964593185.1 uncultured Roseivirgaceae bacterium | reverse complement strand
CCCGCTTCAGAAGAATCTGACGAACTGACGCTTCTTCCTTTCAGAGGTTCACTCACATTTCATTTCTCAGACATGAGCTATGGCAAAGGGGAAGAGTTGAAATACAGTTACAGAATAAATAACCTGGAGGATCGATGGAATAAGGTGGAAAATACAGTTGCGGCTACTTATTCCAGTATACCACCTGGCACCCACACTTTTGAAGTGAGATCCTCACGTGACGGCTATAATTGGAGCGTACCAGATCAAATAACGTTTACCATACAGCCTTTTTGGTGGCAAACGCTTTGGTTTAAGCTCGCGATTATTGTCCTCATAATTCTGATAGCATCAGCGTTTGTACTATGGAGAATCAGGTATCTGGAACTTCAAAAAAGAAAACTTGAACACCTGCTAGATGAAAAAACCTCTGAGATTAGAGTAAAAAACAAAAAATCAGCAAAAAATCAGAGGAGTTGATCAAAAGCAATGTAGACCTGAAAGATGCACTTATTGAGATCAAAAAGCATGAACACCGGATTATATCATTTCAGGAAAATGAGCGGGAGGCCATCAAAAGAGAAGTACATGATAGCATCAGTAGTTCACTCTTTGCCATCAGAATGATGATGGACAAAGGTTTGAAAAAAATCAATCAGGAAAACAGTAACATGAAGGAGTCTAATGCTGTAAATACACTATTACAGCAGGTAATCAACGACAGCAGGATTATTTTAAAAAACCTGTCTTCAAACAGTGAAGATCAACACGCTTCCTTCTTTGAGACTTTAAACGATCTGGTAGAACGATCAAGAGAACTCAGCGACGCCGATATTTCTATCAATTGGTCAGGTGCTCATGCTATTGATGAACTAAAAGTAGCCTCAAATATTTTCCGTATTATGCAGGAGGTGTTGGCCAACTCTTTGCAACACAGTAAGGCTAGGAATGTAAATATCACATTTGAAAATGGTGATGAAATCACCTGGAGCATCGAAGATGATGGAGTAGGATTTGATACAAGCGAAATCGCATCGGAAAGGGGTCTCCAACGAATAAAAGACCGTGCCCTTGAGATAGAAGGACAGCTTTATATCGAAAGTAAGATCAACAAGGGCACTAAAGTTCTGTTCACCACTAATATCCATACATCTGAACCAAGCTGAGCAACGTTTCCCTTGAAAGCAAACCGATTTTTGGCGAATACTTTGACTTTTCTACTGAAAATTATATTTTGAAGGCATTAACCAGCCAAAAATGCTTACCCCAAAATCCTTACTCATAGCGGTATTTAGTTGCTTTTGTACCGTTTCAACCTATTCCCAAAACAACTACAAGTTTGATCACCTTTCTACGAAAGATGGGTTACTTGATGACATCTCATTTGCGATCTTTCAAGATAAAGACGGCTTTATTTGGATAGGTGGTAAAGCGGGACTCCAGCGTTATGATGGTCATGCCTTTGTCAATTACTCTTACGGTATTCAAGACAACAATATGGTGAAGGAATTTATGATCAGGCATATTATGCAAGCCAAAGACCACAGCATTTGGGTAGCCACAGCAGGTGGTGGCATTTTCCAGTTGATCGATAGTGAAATTGTAAGAACGATTGAAAGTGATCCCGACGATAGGACCAAACTTCCGGGTGGATACGTCGAAGACATTTTTGAAGATAGTAATGGAAATTTATGGATTGGAACAGACAAAGGTCTTGTACTGTTGAAGAATGATGAGCTAACCACTTTTCAACATCATCCGGACAATCCATATAGCATTTCCAATAACCGAGTTTTTGATATATGCGAAAGCAGCGATGGAACGATATGGATTGGTACCCAAGAAGGCCTAAACAGGTACTTGGGTGATGGAAGGTTTGAGAGGCATTTGCACGACCCTGAAAACCCCTATAGCATTGGAGAAAACTTCGTTCATCACATACTACCGGATGGGAATGCGCTGTGGTTGGCACTTGTGACCGGTGGGCTAAATAAGTTTGACATACGAGAAAAGACCGCCATTAGATACAAGCATGACCCAACCAATGACGCAACAATTTCAAGTGACATAGCCCTAAATATCGCAAAAGACCTTAGTGGCAACTTGTGGATCGCCACCTTTGGAGGCGGACTTAATAAATTTAAAAATGGGGTTTTTGAAAGGTTTAAGCATGATCCGCTGAACCCCACAACCATATCAAACGATAATGTTGAAGAAGTAATGGTGGACAAATCCGGAAATGTCTGGACTGTCAACTACCTGGGAGGAGTCAATAGGTATGCAGAAAGACCACTTCGCTCCTACCCATATTATGTATATAAGGACCAGGGAATGCTACCACTATCCACGATCCAAGACCTTTTGCTTCATTCCAATGGCACAATATGGGCCAGTCTTGCAGGAGGTGGTCTCAGTAGGTTTAAGGATGGAGCGTTTGATCAAATCGGGTTAGATCAGGGAGATGGAAATGGTGTTAACTCCACAAGAGTAGGATTTATGCTCGAAGATAGCGATGGAGAGATCTGGCTTTGCAACAATACCGGAGTTGATCGATATACACAAAATGGAAAGTTTGTCCATTATGTCTACGACGCAAAAGCTTCCGGAGGATTACAAGATGCCAACCTTTCTTCCATTGCGGAGGCCGGAAAAGGCATTTTGTGGATTGCAAGTTCAAAAAGCGGGATAAGTATTTACAACAAAGAGTCCGACACCTTTAAATATATGAGAAGAACTGCTGGTCAGAATAGTCTTGTCAGTGATAACATTACTGATCTGGAATACGCCAGTGACGGTAGTATGTGGATTGCTACTGAGTCAGGGTTAAGTGCGTACAAAAACGGTAAGTTCACAAATTACATGCACGATGATCAGGAAACTTCCTCTCTACCAAGAGATAAGCTGAAAGCTGTACTAGAAGATACTAATGGACACATTTGGGTTGCCTATGACGGAGGTGTAGCTAAGCTGGATCCTGCCTCTGAAGCTTTTCAAGCCTTCGGTGTTAATGAAGGGCTTGCCGGCCCCATTGTTGAAGATATGATCCTTGATGGCCTGGGGAGGCTGTGGATTGCCACGCATGATGGCGTATCAAGATTTGATGAAAGCTCACAGATTTTTGTAAACTATAATAATAAGGATGGTTTTGCATCAAATTCCGTCTTGCGAATGGATGCCAACAGTAAAGAGATCTATTTCGCAAATTCCGATGGCTTGTATCACTTACTTTTTCGAGATGATGACAACAACAACACCAATTCAACTTCCAGTCTTGCAATAACCAATTTCAATTTTAAGGCAAAACTGTCTTCCGAAAAACCAACATCAAAAAGAGCTGCATTGTATAATAATGAGTCGATACAACTCACTCATAATGAAAACTCTTTTACGGTGGAATTTTCAAGCTTAAGTGATGAAATCAACCCGAACCTAATCTATCAGTACCGGCTAAAGGGATTTGACGACTCCTGGATAAATACACCTATCCCTAGCGTAACATACAACTACCTCTCTCCTGACGAATACACTTTTGAAGTACGCTTAGCTGGCACCGAAAATACAGCACAAACATCCATAGCTATAAAGCCAGCCTGGTGGCAGACGATCTATCTAAAGATTGCGATTGCCACTATTTTGGTCGTTATGACCGTGTATCTCGTAAGAAAAAGAACATTGAGCATCAAAGAAAAAGAGCAGGAGCTTAAGATGGAGGTCGACAAAGCAACCTCAGAAATCAGGTATCGTAATGAAGACCTTCAACGGCAAAGCGAAAACCTATCAAAAGCTGTCTCGGGAACCAACCACATCATAAAAGAAGCTGTAGAGTCCGGTAATTTCAGTGCTAGAATAGATACAACTGACAAAGAAGGTCAGTGGTTGGAGCTCGGGCTTGGAATCAACCGTCTTTTTGATTCCATCATTCAGCCGTTTACAATCATCAATGAGATAATGAACCAACTTGCTGAGGGAGACCTTACGAGAAGATACCTGGATGAAGCAAGGGGTGATAGTAAAATATTGTCAGACAACCTGAATTCCGCTCTTGATCGTGTCTCCATACTCCTGAACGGTGTTATCCAAAGTGCTGAAAGCATCAAAGGCTCTTCTTCTCGCATGTTAGCGTCTAACGAGGAAATCAGCAATTCAACCAAGGAAATCGCATCCGTAGTTAGTGAAATAAGTGCCGGAGCTCAAAAACAAGTTGCGAAAATTGACGATTCTTACAGGCTGATAGAGGATTTGAAAGGTTCCTCAGAACAAAACTACGAAACAGCAAATGCTATTTTAGATCTTGCATCCGTAAGCTCTGATAAAAGCCAGGTTGGCATTAAAGAACTTAGTACACTGAATCAAACCATTGCAGAAGTTAGCAACCTGTCAGCCAGAGCCAATACCTCAATGGTAAGGCTATCAGAATACTCCCAAGAGATCAGCAGCGTAGTTAGTATAATGAAAGAGATCGCCGATCAGACCAACCTATTGGCGTTGAATGCAGCTATTGAAGCTGCTCAAGCCGGAGAGGCTGGCCGTGGTTTTTCAGTTATATCAAAGGAGATCAGAAAGCTTGCTGAAAACTCAAAAGACCATACTACTGAAATAGAAAAGCTTATTGGAGTTATTCAAGCGAGCACAAATGAAACCACCGGACTTGTAGAAGAGATGTCTTCCAATATGTCAGCCGTTGAGGCCTCTACTTCCGCCTCTATGACAACATTTGAAGAAATCGATAGCTACTGCAACAAAACGTTAAGCTCCTCTGAACACATAGTCGAGTCAACCAGTTCAGATAGAGAAAGCATTCGTGACATTATTAAGAAATTTGAGGAAGTAACGGTAATAGCAGAACAAACCGCATCAAGTACCGAAGAAGCAGCCACCTCTACTTCGCAGCTAGCTTTAAGTATGAACATCGTGATGGACAAAAGTAAAGAGGTCCAACTGGTTGCAGGTGAGCTAATCACCCAACTAAACAGTTTTAGCATAAAGCAGGAGAACTCTAAGCGAGTCTAAACGCTATCTTTTTCAATAGTTAAAGAAACATGTAGAACAGAAAGGGCAAAAGGATGTTTTCATTGCATTTGAATGTAATTCAAGCTTACGGGCAATAGAAGCCATTATGAGAATTCTTACCATCTTATGCTGTTGGACAACTATCTTGGCTGCTTATGCACAGTCGGATAGTACCTATACATTCAACTACCTCGACAAGAGTACCCGATTTGCATGGCTTACCTATGGTGGTGATCTAAATGCGCTAACAGGAGGATCTACACAACAATTTTTAAATGGCACAAAACAGAAGAGTGATTTTGGTCCATCCCTAATGCCAAGACTGACCATCGGTGGTATTCATTTTTGGGGCCACGCCGATTTTTACGTCACCTTTCCTTTATCATTTCTCACGCTTCAGGATGCTCCAGCGGGAATAGAAGAACTGGAAGTCTATCAAGGGGTGGAAACTGGCATGCGCCTCTACCCGCTCAAACTACAGGCAAGTCGAGTAAGCCCTTTCGTTGGAATCAGCTTTAGAAGGTTACGATTTACTCAAGAATCAGAGGACAAAATCAGTAGTAATGGGGTGCCAAGTTATGGTAGATTTATCCATCCAGTCCAGATTGGAATAACCTATAC
>CAZQJU010000169.1:0-5643 GCA_964593185.1 uncultured Roseivirgaceae bacterium | reverse complement strand
AGTTTAGCTTATCATATGTTTTAAGGATATTGAAGATCAGCTCGTAGCTAGGTTTGCTCCTACGGTCCTTGATAATATTGAAAATTACCGTTACGCTGACGTTCAGAGAATCCGAAAAGGAAGTTGGATTCAGGTTTAGAACATTGATCAGATGGTAAATTCTATCATTAATCATATTATAAAAGTAATGATCAATTACATAAAAAAAAAGAGTCGATTAATTATCGACTCTTCATCATTAAGAACCAGCTATGGAAATAGATACTCACTATCTAATTCTCGAATATACTTCGTTTTAGTATTTCCTCAAATTTTAGCTTCATTTTTTTATCAGATGATAAAATTCAAAACGTATTTTAATGGATTTAGAAACATTCACAATCCACCAACAGGCATCTAATCACACGTTCCATAGGGAAAATACGAGCGTATTTTTTTCTATAGAACAACTTCCGCGAAGGCTCTGACGAAGAAAATGGTCACCATGAGCAGCATGACCAAGCGAATTTTTAAGGATGAAGATTTAGGGAGTTCCATGATTTGAGCTGATTCTTTGCCTTTAGAATAGAGATGATACTCAACGCCTAAAAGTTGCACAGATCCCTCTTTTTCTCTAACAATGTACAAAGACGCTCCTATCGCTCACACATTCCTTTGAAATCACAGTACAGACACTTTGACTCATCACTTGTTTGATCGAACACAACAGCCTTGTCAAATAGCTCTTCCAAGATTTTACTCAACTGTTCTTCAAATGCATCCAAATACCCTCGAGCATCCTCGATTGGCTGTCCCTTCATCTTTAATCGAAAGTCAAAATTGGATTGGAAGACTTGCTTCATATTGATCAAACCCGGAACGATCGGCAATGCAGTTCCATGCTTAGACCCATATAGCCAGGCATAAAAAAAAGTCTGATAGCCCGCTTTTCTGGCTGACCGAAACCTTACGTGTACGTCGTCGCTAAAAAGATTGTCAAACACCCCTATGTCCGTCTCATCACGTCCTGTCTTGTAGTCCAATACCCTAACCTTTCCTGCTTTTCGGTCAACACGGTCAATGTCTGCCCCTAGCTTCACATTAAACTTTTGAGCGTTGGGGTGAATCTCAATAAATCGTTCGTACTTATCTTCATCCTCTAGACTAACAATCTCAAATGGTGCATACGCCTTGTCCATTTCAAGTATCCTAACCACAAAGTTCCGAATCACATCCGCCATCACCACGTTTCGGTCTTTAAACTCAAAACGTTTTTTCTCCTTCATCCCAAACTCATCCTTAAAGGCTTTCTCGATGGCTCCGTCAATAGAACTCTCTAGTCTAAAGAAGTCATTTTGATCAATAATACGCGAACCTTTCTCTCGCATCGTATCGAGGTATAGAAATTCCAATGTTTTATGGAGCACATTTCCAAAATGTCGAGCATCCAGCTCCTCCGTTACCTCGTCATTGGAAAATAGTCGAAGGATGTACCTAAAGTAAAACCTTAGCTTACACTCTAGATAGGTATTTAAGGCCGTCGCTGACAATCTCCGTTGCTCCCTTTCTGGCACCCTATCCGTATAAATCAGTAGCCGTTCGATGACTGCATCCGTGGTGTCTATGGAAATTGGATTGGGTTCATGTATTTGGATTGAGTTGCTGAGCATTTTCCATTGAACATTCAACCCACTTTCCAACACCAACTGCCTAACAAAACGACTGATCTCGCCACTCAAACCGAAGTCCGCATACCTATTGTAGTAGAAGTATGAATGATCTGCTTGATGAAGGAGTCGGTAAAAAAGGTAAGCGTAAATAGAATCCTGAACTTCGTACGTCGGGAGATCAAAAGCTCTCCTTATACGATAGGGAATAAAAGACCCTTGTCGCGGTGGCGCTGGAAAGGTGCCTTCATTCAGATTTAGCATTAAAATGTGCTTAAAATCCAGATTTCGGGTCTCCAGTACTCCCATCACCTGTAACCCCACAACAGGTTCTCCACTAAACGGAATCTTTAATGAAGCTGACACCTTCCTGAACAGGCTTTTTACGGTTTTCAGCTGAATTGCTGCAGACTGAGATTGCACTATTTCGTCCAGTCGATTGAGCATCTGTTGAAATTGGTAAAGGAATTCTCGCTCCAACCCGAAACGTTCGATAACCAGGTCGCTCAGCTGCGTTGTAATATCCAAAAGGTACTTAAGCACATCTCCATCACCATTCAATTTGCGAAAGATGGTGTTCAACAAGGTGGAATTAAGGACCAAGATCTCATCTTGAAAGATTCGAATCCTGTTTTTCCGTCTGATCTCTGCGATGAGCTTATCGATTGGATTTTTGTCCTCCTTATACAGATAGGGATGACACAAAATATCGAGTGTGGGTTTGTGATAAAAGGAAAGGCCGTTTGCTTCCGAAAAACTAAGCTGCTCCTGCAATTCAATGGCCGATTCCAAAAGGCCAAACAAAGGCGTCTCCTTTAATGGATACCCCATGGTCACATTTAGCTTCTCAACTGCCTCAGGAATGGCGTTTAGCATGGGGAAGAGCATGTATTCTTGTGGGAGAACTACGACGATGTCTTCAGGCTCTACCCCTTTTGTCAGCAACCGATCAATTTGTTCGCTAACTGCTTTTGTTTGTCCAATCTCTAGCGATACTCCAATGGCCTCCACGTGCGTCGTAGCACTAACTCGGCGGGGTACTTCCGACGGGAAGGAAGCTTTGAAAATCGAATCCTTCTGATACTTTCTGAAAAAGCTTCCGGCTTCCTGATTGGCATCTTCCACATAGTACGCATCTACATCCCAATGCACCTCTGCCTCATGCATAGAAACAAAATGCTTGATGATGATTTCTTCAACCGGTGTCAGTGCGTTGAAACCTGCAAAGATGATTTGCTGGCCATCTTTAACAGCTATTTTTGCCAATTGGTCACTGACAGCACGATAGATATGCGAGGTGTAGCCTATTTCTTTCTCCGCTAGGCGCTTTTTAAACAATTGGTACAGGGGAAGTAAAATCTCCCATGTCTCTACAAATTTTTCTTGTGTCTTCGTGGCAACAGGAAAAAAGTCCTTCCAGAAATTCTGGATGATCTTTTCCTGCTCCTCGTCCAAAAAGTAAAAACTATTGGCAATTTCGCGATCGTCCTTCACGAGTGTGAAGACTTGCTTAGGGTCAATCAGGTAATGGTCTACCTCTTCAAAATCGCGCAAAAGCATCTCCCCCCAGTGATAGAAGGCATCAAAGCCTTCTGTATTTCGATGGTTTCGTGTCACTTGAAAGCAATCATATAGCTCAAACAAAAGCGAAAGTGAATCTGCTTTCTTAATGGAAGAAAATGAAAAAACGAACTCCTCCAGACTCAACGTGGATGGGGACCAGATGGGTGCATCAAGTCTCCGTGAAAGTTCCTTTTTAAGAAAGAGTCCTGCCCTTTTGTTGGGAAAGACGACCGTACAATCTCCCAGATGATCTCTATGAACCGCTAACAAATGATCCGCTATGTCGGAAAGAAAGGACACAGCAGCAAGAATAAGCAATCAAACCTAGACTAGGAATCCAATAGCAAAATAAGAAGCAAGGCTCTAATTAATGCACCACGATCACACGTCTTGTATGTCTTCGTCGTTCTTCCCCATACATGTGAATGAGATACAGGCCGCTTGGAAGATCTTGTGTACCTACGTTTAACGATTGGGTTCCGGTTGGCAGCTCACCTTTAAGCGTCTCACGTCCGGTTTGATCATACAAAATCCACTTTGCCGACTCCAACAATGGACTGGTAAATTCAACAGTGAACTGATCGTTGGCCGGATTCGGATAGATGCTCAGATCCGATAACTGTCTATCAATACCCAACGGGCTCTCCAAATCCAAATTGTTCAAATCCACCGAGGCAGCCTGATAAATCAGTTTGGTATTCAAGTCCTGGGCGAATGCAATCACGCGCACAGAATTGCTCAACAGTCCACTGATGGTCCAGGTGGTATCCAAATCTAGTGTCTGTCCGGGCGGAACGGGTCCCCGAACATATTTACCTGCACCATTCGGTAACAGTTTTCGTAGAACATTATTTACTGCAGTACCGGCAGGTATCTCTTCAAAAGTTTCTGACAAGGTAATCGTAGGTTCCACAATGGCTATAAACAAACCAATCTCGTCATTTGCACCAAATGTACTCGTCGGTGAAGCCGTAAAATCCGTATCAATCACCAGCCGATCATCTGACTCATTCACTGACAGTGAAATAGCAAAACCTGGCTGATTAAGTTTGGCATTGTTAAGTCTTGCCTCCGAGACACGCAACCCTTGAGAAACATTTATCGGATTCACATCCCCGACGATTCCTAAACTTGGCACCCGATCAACACCATAGAAAGTGCTTTTCGCATTGGCATCCTTGCTAACCCGATCGTTTAGTGGATCTGTACGATTCGAATTTTCCAAATTAGTAAAGTAATTGATGGTCAAGATATCAGAACCGTTGAAGTTATTATTGGCTTCCAAACTGTCCAGAAATAGCATGCTTTCTTCGCTAAATGAAGAGGAGAACACCTCCAACAACACAATTTGATCCCGGTCAAAAATCTCCACATGATCAAACCCAAACCCAATTTCACTTTTTTGCACTGCTTGCGCAGCGATCGCAAATCTGAATCGCAAGAATTCGGTATCAATTGCGGGAAGTGGAGATCGTGCTGCAGCCCATGTTCTATCATTTGCCGCCCAACCAATCGCATCCGTATTGGACGCACTCTCCCCAGCAATGGTAGCGTTTCCAGGCACACTAATAATATTCTGCGCATCATACCACCCTGGTGTGGAGGCCAATCCTTCATCCAACAAGTCTGCTTCGTATGAGCCTACGATTTGCCAGGTTCTTCCGTCATCAATCGTGTACTGCAATACTGCTCCGTCTTTCTCTGATTCAAAGTCTTCATAGCGAATGAAACTGATGGTGGGTGCACTGAATCCACGAAGGTCAAAGGACGGAGAGTACACAAAGGATACCTCACCACTACTAACCTCACCGTAGTTTGTATAAACCGCGTTTCCAAAGCCAGCAGGTAGGTTTGGTGCATTCGAATCCACTCTCCAGGTAGTCTGTAAATCATCTGTTTGCTGATTCACAACATCCAAGGTCCTGTTTTCTCTAAACCATCCATCGTCTGGTGTGGATAGATCAATGTTGGCAAAATCCTCCAAATACGGATTTGAAGTACCCAGTCCTGAAAGATTAGGCAAAATATTGACAACCCTGGTCAAGGTAGTGTCGCAGCCCTGCTGTGTCGCTATTCGTAATCGCGTATTGTATTGACCACTTTCTGTAAAGAAGTGCGTATAGAACAAAGTATCATCGACGATCGTTTGTTCGAACACGGTATCAGTATCGATGATCAATTGGATTAAATCAATGTCCGACACAGGCAGTGCAGGATTACGCTCAGTTAGTGTGAACGCTGTTCCTAAAGGATGACCGGCCGTTATCCCTGCCCAACTAAACTCAGGCGATGGCTCCTGCCCTACGGTAACAGTATTACTCAAGGATGCTGCTTCACAGGCAGTGGTGATATCTGCATCCGGAACGTAGGTAACGGTTACACCGAATGTGGGACTTACCTCCCCTTCAAGCAACGTATACTCAAAGAAATTTCC
>CAZQJU010000168.1:0-5727 GCA_964593185.1 uncultured Roseivirgaceae bacterium | reverse complement strand
TGTGGCAGCCATTTTGACCAAAAAGTCAGCGATCTTGAAAAGATTGGCTTACTATGGGTTAGCAATAGACTTTGTACTTGCATTCATGGCCCACCTGACTGCCAACGACGGTGACTGGCCGGGTCCAGTGATAGCGATGGTATTATTGATTGTTTCCTACGTCTACGATCGAAAACTCTTCTCTTAGTTATAGCTAACTATGGTGTGGCCCTTCGTTTCGAAAAATGTAGTAGACGAAGGCGATGATGCCCACGATACCGAGCAAAAGCAGGATGGTTAGTAGCATAATGCAGGCAATTTAAGGATTCCCCTTACGCAATCCCATCAAATAGCCCGGTACTTAGGTAACGATCTCCACGATCGCATACAATGAAGACGATGGTGCCTGCCTCAAGCTCACTTGCCAGGTGTAATGCAGCATGTAATGCACCTCCGCTGCTCATGCCACTCATGATGGCTTCTTCCTGAGCTAGCTGACGGGCGCGATACCTGGCTTCATCTTCGCTAACCTCCAGAGTCCGGTCCACACGTGTACGGTCGAAGATCTTGGGTAAAAACTCCGGAGACCACCGGCGTATTCCTGGGATGCTGGATCCCTCCTTGGGCTGAGTGCCGATGATCTGAACCGCTGAGTTCTGCTCTTTAAGGTACCGAGATACCCCCATGATGGTGCCAGTGGTGCCCATCGCAGAAACAAAGTGGGTCACTTCCCCATCCGTATCCTTCCATATTTCCGGCCCTGTGGTTTTGTAGTGCATACCCCAGTTGTCATCGTTGGCAAACTGATTGAGCATAAAGTAGCCTTCTTCACTGACCATTCGTTCAGCTTCTGTTCTCGAAAGCTCAATCGTCCCTTCCGAGGGTGTTAAGATTACCTTTGCTCCGTAAGCCCGCATGGACTGGACACGTTCAATGGAGCTATTTTCGGGCATGATCAAGGTCATATCCAACCCAAAGGCGTTTGCAATCATCGCCAAGGCAATTCCGGTATTCCCACTCGTCGCTTCCACCAGCCGATCTCCTTTACTGATCTCACCCCTTTGCAGTGCGCCGGAAATCATACCGTACGCAGCCCGGTCCTTTACACTTCCGCCAGGATTCTGTCCTTCCAACTTTCCATAGATTTTCACCTTGGAGTCGGTGTGAATTCGCTCTATAGCAATTAGAGGAGTATTCCCAATCAAGTCAAACAAAGCACCCATAAAGATCTCAAAAACAATTAATTAAATGCTTTCATTTTATGTTCGTTTGGCGCTTTGTAGTACACCTGCGTGTTGGCTGGAACACTTTCCGTAAGCCACACGTTACCCCCTACAATGGAATCGTCGCCAATCACCGTCTTTCCACCCAATACGGTGGCTCCAGAGTAGATTACCACCCGATGACCAATCGTTGGGTGACGCTTGGTGTTTGCCAGTGACTTTTCAACACTCAACGCCCCGAGCGTAACTCCTTGATAAATTTTTACATCGTCTCCTATTTCCGTAGTCTCACCAATCACCACACCTGTGCCGTGATCGATACAAAATCGTCTGCCAATTTTTGCAGCCGGGTGAATATCAATACCCGTTTTACTGTGGGCGTACTCTGTTATGGATCGAGGAACCAAAGCCACTCCTTGCTGCAGTAAATCGTGAGCGATACGGTATGCAGCAATGGCGAAGAAGCCCGGATAGGTTTTAATGACCTCTTCCCTACTCACCGAGGCTGGGTCGCCTTCGTAAATGGCTGTAATGTCTTCCTGAAGCAGTGCATACACCGTCGCTAAGCGATCGTAGAAGGCCGTAATCGTCTCCTTGTAGTCCACCCCCTGATGCTCAATTAGGGCTGCTAGTCGCTCCTTGGATCGCTCCAACCGGTCTTCAAGTTCCTGCATATCCTGCACTGACTCGCTCTTGAAGTTTGGAAACAAGATTCCCAGTAAGGTTTCAAAAAAGACCGAGACATCTTCGGACTTAAAGCACCGAGCACAGGCTTGGTGTTGCTCGAATATGGTTTTTATGAATTGTTTTTCCATGCTAATCCTAGCTGGTAACGAGATATAAAAGCCAAGGTTGATGTTTGTGTAAAAACAAATAAAAAAAGCCACCGGAAATGTCCGGTGGCTTCACTTCTTGTAGTTTTAACAGAAACTTATCCTCTCACTGCCTCTAATTCACTTGCAACTTTGTCAGCCTTGTCGTTCATCTTCAAGTTCGTATAGATGTACCCTAGCGTTTCCAATACCGTCTCGTCTGTGTTATTGATTTCGTAGAGTTTTTCCCAAATCGGTAATGCATCATTAAGTAGGGCATCTATCTGTACCGTTAATTCATCGTACTTCTCCACCTCTCTGTACCCGAGATCATTTCGTTGCTTCATGGTCTCGTTGGCTTGATTGAAAACAAACACGGCCAAGTTGAAGTTTGCATTGAAATGGTTAGGGTCTGCCGCGATGGCTTCTTTGTAGTGGGTGATCGCCATTTCGTCATCTCCGGTTTCTTCCTTTAGCACACCCAATGCAAACAATAAGTCGGCATTGTTTGGATCCGCAGCAATGGCTTCTTCCAGTCCGGCTCTCGCTTCATCGGAACGCTCCATTTGAATAAACAAGTTTACCTCGTATTTCATCAGATCAATATCATCGGGGTAAACTTCTCTTCCTTTCTGAATCGCATCCAAAGCTTCTTCATAGTTCTCTGCTTTCAAGGCATAGTTGTAGAGCTGCAAGTAGATATTTTTATCGATGGAACCTGCCGCCAATGCGGTGTTAAAGTTCTTCTTGGCTTGCTCATCAAGTCCCGCTGCACTCGCTGCGTATGCAGCATTCACAATTGCATTGGTATCAGCTGGGTTAATAACGTACGCTGTTTCAAAATTGCTGGCCGCACTTTCAAAATCTTGGTCGTTGTATGCCGCAATCGCCTGGTTGTAGTAATACGCGTAGTACCCTTGCTTCTTAGTTGTAACGTTTACCACGCCGCCAGTAGCAAAGTCCAGAGAAGCAATTTTCTTCTGCTCCGGGTCCAGTTCCAATGCTTTGTCAAAAGCTTTTAATGACTCCTCAAGTGCTCCAGGCTCATTATTGGCGGTATCAAGTGTTGCGTAGACCTGCCCACGTAAAAACCATACTTCAGGATCTTCCATTGTTTTTTCATGGACAATGGCTTCATCTATGATGGCTTTGGCCTCACTGTAGTTGCCTTCTTCGAGGGCGGGTTGTACTTTATTGACTTTCGGTTTCTTCTGCGCATACCCAACGATGCATAGGGTCGCCAGAACAATAGTAAAAAACGTTCTCATGTGCTCAAGTTTAATCTTTATTATCATTATCGGTTTTCTCATTTTCAGTTGAATCTGCTTCTTCGTCTCCTTGTTCTTCCCCCTCTATCAAGGAAATTTTCTCCACTGCAGAAATTTCGTCATCGTCGTTCAGACGAATCAGTTTAACGCCTTGTGTTGCACGTCCCATTACCCGCAAGTTGTCCACTGACATACGGATGGCTATTCCGGATTTGTTGATAATCATCAACTCGTCTCCATCCACCACATCTTTTATCGCCACAAGTTCGCCAGTTTTTTCGGTAACATTCAAGGTTTTCACCCCTTTTCCGCCTCGTTTTGTTACGCGATAATCTTCCAGTTCAGATCGTTTACCGTATCCTTTTTCAGATACGACTAGAAGGTTGGGCGGGTTCTTATAGTCTACACAAACCATACCAACTACGAATTCTTGCGCTGAAATGCTCATTCCACGCACTCCAGCGGCCATTCGGCCCATGGACCGAACATCCGATTCGTGGAAATTGATGGCTCTTCCGGTGTTACATGCGATGATGATGTGGCTATCACCATCCGTCATGTTTACGTTGAGCAGCTTATCCCCCTCATTGATGGTGATCGCATTGATCCCATTTCTTCTTGGTCTGCTGTAAGCCTCAAGCGAGGTCTTCTTGATGGTACCTCGTTGCGTACACATTACCAGGAAGTTGTTATTGATATAGTCCGGGTCTTCCAGTGTTTTGACATTGATAACGGAACGCACCCGATCTTCGGACTCGATGTTGATTAGGTTCTGTATAGGTCTTCCCTTGGCGGCTTTACTGCCCTCAGGTAATTCCCAGACCTTGATCCAATACACTTTCCCAAATTCAGTAAAAATCAACAGGTAATTGTGGGCTGAAGCAATGAACAAATGCTCGGTGAAGTCATCGTCTTTCGATGTGGCCGCCCGACTACCAACGCCCCCTCTCCCTTGTGTTCTGTATTCCACAAGTGGAGTGCGTTTGATGTATCCCTGGTGAGATATGGTGATGACCATATCCTCGTCAGGTATCATATCCTCTGCCGTGAACTCGTCTGCACTGTGTTCGATGTTGGATCTTCGCTCATCTCCGTAGCGCTCCTTCATTTCAGTCAGCTCTTCTTTGATGATATCCATTCGTAAACCCTCGTTGGCCAGGATTTCCTGCAACTTCTGGATCAATTCTTTGATTTCTTCGTATTCCTTCTGAATCTTGTCACGCTCCAGTCCTGTCAAACGTTGGAGTCGCATGTCCAGGATGGCCTTGGCTTGAATTTCAGACAACTCAAACTTGGTCATCAATCCTTCACGCGCTTCGTCAGGGTCTCTGGAAGATCGAATCAAGTTGATCACTTCATCCAGATTATCGAGCGCAATCAGGTAGCCTTCTAAGATGTGTGCTCTACGCTCTGCTTCATCTAGTTCATACTGTGTTCGTCGAACAATTACTTCGTGACGATGCTCAACAAAATGAACAATTAAGTCCTTGAGGTTTAATGTTTTAGGTCTTCCTTTTACAAGCGCTACATTGTTTACACTGAAAGAGGACTGTAGCTGGGTTTGTTTGTAAAGGTTGTTGAGTACGATGTTTGGAATGGCATCCTTTTTCAGGTCGTACACCACTCGCATCCCGGCCTTATCGGATTCATCTCGAATATCCGAAATTCCCTCGATCTTCTTATCGTTGATTAAGCCTGCCGTCTTTTCGATCATGCTGGCTTTGTTAACCTGATATGGAATTTCTGTCACAATGATCTGTTCCCGGCCGGTCTTCGTGGTATCAAATTCTGCCTTGGCGCGTAGTACCACTCTTCCCCTGCCCGTCTCGTACGCTGCTCGCACACCTTGATATCCATAAATAGTTGCTCCGGTTGGGAAGTCAGGAGCTGTCACGTATTGCATCAAACCATCAATACCTATGTCATTATCGTCAATGTAGGCGATCACGCCATCAACGACCTCTGATAGGTTGTGTGGGGCCATGTTCGTGGCCATTCCCACCGCGATTCCACTGGCTCCGTTTACAAGTAGGTTTGGAATCTTAGCAGGCAATACACTTGGTTCCTCCGTACTGTCATCGTAGTTTGGAACGTAGTCGACGGTGTTCTTGCGAATGTCTGCTAAAAGTTCTTCTGATATTCTTCGAAGTCTAGCCTCCGTATACCGCATCGCAGCAGGAGAATCTCCGTCTACTGACCCGAAGTTTCCTTGTCCGTCTACTAAGGGGTAACGCATGGACCATTCCTGAGCCATCCGAACCATGGTATCGTATACTGCAGTATCTCCGTGAGGGTGGTATTTACCCAAAACATCTCCAACAATTCTTGCGCACTTTTTATACGCCTTGTTGTAGTTTACGCCCAACTCGTCCATTCCGTAAAGAATGCGTCGGTGAACGGGCTTGAGTCCATCCCGGACGTCGGGAAGTGCTCTCGAAATGATTA
>CAZQJU010000167.1:3962-5793 GCA_964593185.1 uncultured Roseivirgaceae bacterium | reverse complement strand
ATGTCGCCAAAGTGGATTGACCGTAGGGCTTAGTCATACCCATGAAGCCATCGAAGCCTCAAAGTTGGGATTGATAAAAGATGAAAGCACCTTCCGTTATTCTTTGCGTTCCCTGTTTTGCACATGCATGGAAGAGCATCCTACCTTCGATAAGTGTTTCGATGTATACTGGACCAAAAGAAAGCACAACTATGCTCATAAAACCAACGCCAAGGGTACGTCCAATATCCGGAAGAAAAGTAAATCGTCCCTGGTCATGGCGGGCTTCAATCCCAACGGCTACAAGGAAGATCCAAAAGATCAAGAAGAGGCGAGCAATGTTACTGGTGCCAGCAAAATAGAATCACTAAAGCACACGGATTTTTCTAAAGTTGCTAGCATTGACAGTGACTATCTGGAGGAATTGACCGAGCGTCTTTTAAGGCAACTAAATCATCGCTTGAAAAGAAAGCTGCAGAAGGCGAAACAAGGGAGAATAGATCTTCGAAAGACCATTCGTGACAATCTCACCTACGGAGGGGATTTGTTGGAGCTGACCCGAAAAACCAGGAAGATTGAGAAGAACCGGCTCATTGTGATTCTGGACGTCAGTGGATCGATGGATAAGTATTCCTTTTATCTTCTAAGATTTATCTGGTCGTTAAAGTCTCACCTAAAGAATGTAGAGGCGTTCATCTTCAGTACCGAATTGATTCGTATTACGGAGATGTTGCACCATGATCAGCTTTCAGAGTCGATGCTTCACATGAGTCATCAGGCAAAAAGTTGGTCTGGCGGAACGAAGATCGGGGAGTGCTTGAACGCTTTCAACGAGGAATTTGCAAAGCGTGTCATGACCGGGCGAAACATTACCATTATTCTCAGTGATGGTTTAGACGACGGGGATCATGAACTACTGGGCCGGGAGGTCCAAAAAATTAAACTAAGAACCAATAAACTGGTGTGGATGAACCCGCTGAAGGGAATGGATGGCTACGAACCTTTGGCCAAAGGGATGGCCGCTGCGCTACCCGCAGTAGATAATTTTCATTCGGCCCATAATTTGAGTAGCTTAATGGAACTGGAAAACATACTAGGAAATGCTTGATCTGTCGACACTTAAGGAAATACAGGAAGTCCAGGAAACAAATGAACCCAGGGCGCTTGCCATGATTGTGAGACGAGAGGCACCTTCTTCAGGAAAGCCAGGGGACAGTGCCGTCATAACGCAGGAAGGCGAAGTTAAGGGATGGATTGGAGGCGGATGCACCAAGGGGATTGTCATCAAGGAGGCCTTGGAAGCCATTCAGCAGCAGAAACCTAGACTTGTCCGGATTGAGCCAAGAGAAGATGCGCCGGAGCAAGAAGGCGTCAAAAATTACAAGATGACCTGCGCCAGCGGTGGGTCCGTAGACGTATACATTGAACCCATTATGCCCATGACTAACATCGCAATTTTTGGAAGGTCTCACATTGCAAAGGCGCTTTGCAAGATTGGGGAAGCTGCTGGTTTTAGCATGCATGTAATCTCGGATCTTGCCGATGATGGCATGTTTGGAGACGCTGCGGTCCAAAACCTAAAAGACTTCGATAAATCCACAGATCTTAGTGACAGCTACGTTGTAGTCTGCACACAAGGTGAGGATGATGCCAACAGTCTTGGAGCAGCAATTGGAACCAAGCCAAAATACTTGTCGTTTGTGGCAAGCTATCGAAAGGCCAATTCGGTTTTTATGGAATTGAAGCGCAATGGGGTACCTCATGATGATCTAGTGAAGATCAAAACTCCGGCAGGCCTGGACATCAATGCCAAGACTGCCGAAGAAGTAGCCATATCCATCCTTGCGCAAAT
>CAZQJU010000167.1:0-3862 GCA_964593185.1 uncultured Roseivirgaceae bacterium | reverse complement strand
ACATTCACGGGGTTTGAGAAAGCAATTCTGATGATCGCTGTACTTACGCTAATGACCGCCACGAGGAGTAATACAAGGCCCGATAGCATAAAGGGTTGTAAACTAAATTCAGGTCGGTAAGAAAATTCTTGCATCCAGTTTTCCATGAGTAAGTAGGATAGTGGAAGTCCGATGATCAGCGCCACTCCAATGAGTTTCAAAAACTGCGATAAGACCATGCCTAGGATTTGGCCGGAGCTAGCACCAAGAATTTTTCTGATACCCACTTCTTTTAATCGCTGATTAAGGATGGCCATCGCCATACCGAGCAGGCCTAAACTTGCTAGGACAAGTGCGATTCCAGAGAAAATCGAAAAAATCGAAAGCGTTTTCTCTTCCTTTTGGTATAGCTGAGCCATCGATTGATCCAGAAACTGGTACTCAAACGGAAGTTCACTTTCGATCATCTCGTCGTAGATGGATTCGATTTTGGCGATTGTGGTTTGGAAGGCTGTGCCGTCAAGTTTTACCAGTAAGTTTGACGTTCCTCTTGGGAACACCTCCAGGACAAGAGGGCGTATTTCTTTGTGAAGCGACTGGAAATGAAAGTCCTTTACCACGGCTGTGACTGTGTGCACGGCCTTCCAGCTTGAACGATCGATTACGAGGTTTTTCCCAATAACATCCCCACCAAGCGCCTGAGCCATGGTCTCATTGATATGTACATTGTGATTTGAATCGAGCTTAAAAGAGCGATCAAAATTCCTTCCTTCCACGAGTTCCATGCCCATTAGCTCTTCGTACCCAAAATCAATCATGGTATAAGAGGCATCTACGCGATTTTGAGGATCCTCTTCCAGATAGTACGTGAATTGATTTATCTGGTCTCCAGGCACAGCTGAACTTAATGCAGAACTCTTCACACCATTGAGAGCGTTTAAACGTGTCTGGACTGCACGCCATTTAGAAATATCTATTTGTTCTTCAGCAGAGACATCACGGGGCACATTTAGCGCAATTACTGCATCGCTTTCGAAACCTAGATCTTTGTCTTTCATGTACTCCACTTGTGTGAAAATGATAAGACTCCCTGCTATCATGATGGCTGAAATGGTAAATTGAAGAATGACAAGTCCGCTCCGCAGTTTTGTGCCCTTTGAGCTCGTACTGAGCTTGCCTTTTAATACCTTAACGGGTTCGAAACTTGATAGTGCGATCGCAGGATAAAAAGCAGCAAGGAGGCTAACCAAAAGGCCGACAATCAACCCTTTCAGCATCAAGGCGCTTGAGAAAAAATGCGCATACGTAAATGCTTTTCCGGATAGTAGATTGAAGCTATCGAGTAGCATTCCTGCAATGAAGAAAGAGACTAAAAGCGCTAGAAAGCAAAATAGAAGTGTCTCCAGATAGAACTGGACTGAAATGTGTTGAGAGGTCCCTCCAAGTGTTTTTCGAATGCCCACCTCTTTGGCTCGTTCGATGGATTTTGCGGTGGTGAGATTGACATAGTTCGTGCTGGCGATAAGAAGCAAGAAAAATAGGGTGGCAACAAGGATGTAGACATAAACCGCATTGCCATTGGTATCCAATTCCCATCGAATATTGGAATGCAAATGAATTGACGTAATCGGTTGTAGAATAAACTTTTCATTGCCCGCAATCAGACTTTCTATTGCATCCTGCCCCCAGTTCAAGTACTGACTGACCCAAAGGGGTATCTTGGAGGCTACGGTCTCAGCTTCGGCGCCATCCTTAAGACGTATATAATTGAAGTGTCCAAAATCTCCCCATTCGAAAAAAGGATTGTCAGGACTTGCCTGCTTCATTAGTACGTAAGAAATGATGGCCTGAAAATGGAAATGCGATTGCTGTGGAAGCGGTTCCACCACAGCGGAGATTGAAAGCGGCCAGCCATTAAATTCTAACTGTTTGCCTACCGCACTGGAATCACCAAAATACTTTTTGGCCATGGTCGAACTGATGATCATGGATGGACCGTGCAAGGCACGCTCGTCACCCTCGAGGACCTTCAATTGAAACACATCGAGAAAGGTTGAATCTGCAAATAGAATACCCAACTCCTCAAAGGATTCATTGGAGATGGGGTTTTTCACACGAATGGGCTCCAGGGTCAATCCTGGACCATACCACGGTTCAAAGCTTACGGCTGCCTCTACTTCAGGGAAATCCCGAACCATCGTTTGGGCCATCGGGTGTGGGGTACGCGTTTGCGGATTGTCATTCTGCCAGGCAATACGATAAATGTTTTCATGCGCAGGGAGTGTCCTGTCGTACGAGAGTTCATCTTGAATGAAAAGGTAGATCAGGATACTACATGTGAATCCCACTGTTAACCCAAGGAGATTAAGCATTGAGAAAATTCCATTCCTGCTAAGGTTTCGGACAAATACTTTTAAGAAATTCGATAACATAATATGTGAGTTTTTGATTGCTACGAAAGTAGTAGCAGACTCACCTTCTTTACGCGTATCAGCTCCCATTAGAGGGACTCCCTGATCGGGGAGTACGTGTGACGTTCGGAATTCGGACGGGGACTGGTCCGTAAAATTTTTAAAGGCTTTATTGAAGGCAGCTTTGGACGCATAGCCAACCTCAGTAGCAATGCCCTCGATCGATAGATGGGAGTGTGTCTTGGCTACAAGCATCTTTTTGGCATCTTTTATACGATGAAAAGCTACCAATTCGGCAAAGGTCATTCCTTTGGAGTCGTTGATGACCTGCGATACTTGATGTGTAGTCCCTTTCACGTGTTTTGCCAAGGTCGCAAGCGAAGCATCAAATGATTTGTAGAAGATCCCGTCACGAAAGACTTGATCAATTGCTGTAATCAGTCGATACTTCTCAGCCGCTCCAAGGGAAGACTTTTCATACTTAGCGGAGTCGAATAGGGTAGACCATGGGTCAGCTCTAAACAGCGTAAACAGGGAAGATATGCTGATTAGTGCCAAGAAGACCTTAGCAAAAGAAGTAAATCCCTCGATCCATGGAGAGATCGCAAACGAGAGCAGCAAGAGCAAGTTCAATACAAGAAATCCAAGGGTCCACCAGGTCTTTTTCCCAGAGTTTGATAACAGTTGTATTCCCTTCTTGTGTAGATGTAGTTGATAATGTCTTAAGGTTCTGTACCCTTCTATTGCGAGAAAGAAACAGATCGCGATCGCCTGTAGGTCAAAGTACCAGAAGAGGAGATATAAGCCGGGCAAGACCAGGAAATTAGGCCAGTTCGATGGAATCACGCTTTTGCCTACAAACAGAAAATCTAAAATGGATCGAAATGCAAAAGGTAGTAATAAGATGAAAATGGGTGCTGCGAACGGTAGATAGATTAGCGAAATACCACTGCATACAACAAGAACGCAGTAGAGTACAGGTGCCGATTGTTTTTGTTTTAAGAAACCAACCAGCATGGTCAGTGAAATTCCAATCGACGTTAGCAAGAGTGAGCCAAGCATAGGATAAAGCTAGTAAAAAAGGAAACTGAACGTATTTTAGACTACAAAAAGGAACGATGTCGGACTATCGAAACAAGAAAAATCAGAAAATCTATACCGTGCTTAACATGGATGTCATTAATTGTACCAACGAAGTAGATGGGCAACGCATGGTATTTTATCAAATTGAAGGGAAGCAGTTTGTCAGGGAGTATGAGGAATTTTTGGCCAAGTTTGAGAAGGTGTAGGCGACTGCATTCCAGTCTTAAAGGAAACGAAGGGAATAGAAACATGCAGTATTCCTTAACCTAAATCTGTATCCCAAAACCATGAAGCAGCAGGAGTCTCAAACCCACATAGGCCACTAAAAGTCCAGTCAAGCCCCTGATGACATGAATGTTAAATCTGCTGTTAGAAAGTTTTGAGCCTAT
>CAZQJU010000166.1:3872-5877 GCA_964593185.1 uncultured Roseivirgaceae bacterium | reverse complement strand
ACCATTTGCACCGCATCTTTGATGTGACCCAACCCTCGTTGACTGAGTATATCCAGCTTCTCCAGATGAATATCCTCGGCTATGTACATGTCTATTTCGCAGGTGGGTACTCCCTTTTGGTACACATTCATGGCTGAATAGGTAGCAATGGGTAGCTCACTGATAAAAATACCACAGGCATGCATGGAGTATTGATTTGGAAATCCTTCCAGCATGGAACCGAATTGATGAATTTTATGCGTGATATCATGCGACTCCTGAAGATCAAAAGGGGTTCTACTCAATCGGTCCAGCTCTTCTTTCGGCAACCCATAGACCTTACCCAACTCTCGAACGACGGAACGAAATTTAAAATCGGTGATGGTTCCACAAAAGCCTGTGTGATCTCTGCCAAATCGCTTGAAGATATAGGCGATAATATCGTCCCTATCTTGCCAACTCCAGTCAATATCAAAATCCGGCGGACTTGTTCGCTTGGTATTCAGGAACCTTGAGAAATAGAGATTCAGTTCAATCGGATCTACTTCGGTAATCTTTAAACAGTAGGCCACCATGGAATTGGCTCCTGACCCCCGACCCACATGGAAATAGCCATGATTCAAGCTATGTCGGACGATATCCCAGGTGGTTAAAAAGTAGCAACCAAACTGAAGCTTATGGATGACCTCTAACTCTTCGTACAGCCGATTCCGGGCAGCCTTATCGTTTGGTTTATACCGATCCTTAAATCCTTCCAGCGCGAGTGATTCAAGTAATATTTTATCCTCATATAGGCTATTGGTGAATGTTCGCTTGTTCTTAGGCGCTTTAAAGTTGAACTCGAACTCACATTGATCTGCCAGTCGGTGAGTATTGCGAATGATCTCCGGAAACTGCTCAAAGTATTTTTCAATCCGATCTTTGGGAACCATCCATTGGTTGGCTTCTGCAAACTGTTCGGGTTTTAAATAACTGTGCAGGATATTGTGATCAATGCATCGAAGTAGTTGATGCAACTCATATTCCTGACTGGTGCGATGGGTGACGGGATGAAGGCAAACCAACTTTTCCATTCGCTTAAGCAATGGATTGCGATAGCGTTTCATTTCCGATGTTCGTACGCCAATAAATTCGTGGGGCTGAAGAATTTGCGGAACATTCGTAGAAGGATAAATCACCAAAACATGTTGGAAAAAAGGGGATTGATGAGGGAGCGGCATTTCCCTTAAGTTCGTCTTGGTCAGGAGTTCATTGAGCTCTCGCAACCCATCAAGGTTGCGTGCCAGACCAATGTACAGTAGCTGATCATTTCGTCTAAACTCACAACCAACGATGGGTTTGATTTTTGCTTCCCAACAGGCTTTTACAAAGTCAAAGACTCCAGTCGTGCAATTGATATCGGTCAAAGCAAGATAGTCCAGAGAACATTTTTGTGCTTCTGTAACCAGTTCTTCAACGGGTATGGTCCCATACCGGAGCGAGTAATACGAATGGCAGTTGAGATACATGAGCTGGTTTCAAGTTTTAGCGGTCTTCGTAAGCAGAAAATCCCGTGGCCCGGCGAATAAGTGAAGGGTTATCAAAGCGATGTTTCATGCGATCCATGGCCTGATACAATCGAATCATCTTGATGTTGTCTCTAAACAAGTCAATCTGCTGATTGCCATGTACCAAACCAGAAAGCTTCACGCCAATCAATCTGAGGAGCATCCGACGTTGATAAAGCTTATCGAAAAGCCCATGTGCCGCTTCAATCAGCACTTCATCGCTGGATGTAAATGCAAGCTTCTTCTGAGCGGTCTCCGTATCTCGATTGGTGTAGCGTATGCGAACGGAAATGGAAGAACACATGAAGTTCTGATCCCGCAATTGAAATGCAACTTTTTCCACCATGGCAATCAAGAGCGCCTTCAGTTCCTGAATGTCTTGCGTATCCTTATCGAAGGTTTTGTCCGTAGCAATGGACTTCCGATTGGAATATGGAATGACCGGGGCCTGGTCAATGCCGTTGGCCTTCTTCCAAATG
>CAZQJU010000166.1:0-3772 GCA_964593185.1 uncultured Roseivirgaceae bacterium | reverse complement strand
TGTACCCTGGCGACCAATTCTTTGGTAAACTGAAGACTACCAAAGAACCGATCCATTCCGGTCATGTCGAGGTAGAACTCATCGATAGAGGCTCGCTCATGGACGGGACTGTCTTCCGTAATGATTTCATTGACGATATTCGAATATTCAGTAAACAGGTCGAAATCCCCTTTCAATACAATGGCATCGGGACATCTTTGCAGGGCCAGACGTGTCGGCATCGCAGATTTGACACCGAATTTTCTCGCTTCATACGAAGCAGAAGTCACGACTCCCCGATTGCTAGTACCCCCGATGATTAGCGGTTTTCCAGCCAACTCCGGCATTTTAAGGAGCGTACAACTCACATAAAACGCATCCAAATCCAAGTGAACAATTTGTCGATTCAATTACTATTGTTTTTAGTATTGCTAAAATAATTAGTAATTCATACAACTACTATTGGCACAAAATGGATTGGTGAGTATTATTCACTCATAAGAAGGCGAATCGGACTACTTTTCCGTGGAAAATTTATAGATCGTTTTTGTGGAATACACTTCTCCCGGATTCAATTCTGTCGTGGGAAAATCCGGTCGATTTGGTGAATCAGGGTAATGCTGCGTTTCCAGGCAAAATCCAGATCGTGGTTTATACACTTTGCTACCTTTCCCTACGTCGTCCAGAAAATTACCTGTATAAAACTGGATACCCGTTTCTTCAGTATACACCTCCATTTTCCTCCCGGAATTTGGTTCCAGTACGGAGGCGGCATGTTTGAGTTTTGATTTACCATTATTCAATACCCAACAATGATCGAACCCGCCACCAAATTCCAGTTGGTCATTTTCTACTGATATATCCCTTCCAATGTGCTTTGAAGTTCGAAAGTCGAAAGGTGTCGCTTCTACATCGGCCAACTCTGTTGGAATTAGTGTTTCGTCTACAGGCAAATAGTTTGAAGCGTTGATCACAAGATGATGTCCTAAAACATCTTCCTTGTTCGCCGTAAGATTGAAATAAGCATGATTGGTCATGTTGACCACGGTCTTTCTATCCGTAACTGCATGATAATCAATGACCAATTCGTTCGCAGTAGTTAACGTATATGTAACCGATACATCCAGATTACCCGGATACCCTTCCTCCATGTGCTTACTGGTGTAGGTCATTTTTAACCCCACTGTATCCTGTTCTTGTATGGGCTCTGCTTGCCAAACCTTTTTATCGAAACCGATCTCCCCACCGTGTAAATGATTCCCCAAATTATTGGTAATCAACGTGTATTCCTCTCCATCCAATTTGAATTGACCTTTTGCAATACGGTTTCCATATCTACCAATAATGGCCCCAAAATACGGATGACCCTGTTCGTAACTTTTGAGATCATCAAAGCCAAGCACTACGTCTTCTAGATTACCTTGATTGTCAGGAGTGAATAATGTGCGTACGATACCTCCATAGGTTATAATGCTCAACTTTATCCCTGAACTGTTTTCAAGCGAAAATTCATGTACCTCCTCTCCACTGCTTAAATGACCAAATGATTTTTTCTCGATTTTCAAGTTGTTGTGCATAAAGTTGTTGTTGATCTTTCCTTCGCGCGAGTGATTGCGGAAATAGTATGAACAAAATAGAAAACAAATGGACGTGTCCTCATTTCGTGCTAAAATAGAAAAAGTAAGCCTTCAGAAACGAATGATTTGTTCAACTTGAGCAAAGAGGTAAAAACAAACCTACATACCTCATTTAGAATCAATTTTCCTGAAAATGTGTTAGGATAGCTTCAAGCATACGTTGATTATTTGCTACCCGACAGTAGCTTTGTTCAAACCTTAAAAACTCACCCAAAAATCCATGAAACGTTTCATTTACGGTCTCCTGGTCATGATACTTCTTTCGAGCCATGATATGTACCTCAAACTGGAGCAGTATTTTCTTGAACCCAACACCGATGCTGTTATTGAGCTGTACAACGGCACCTTTGAACGCAGTGACAATGTCATCACACGAGATCGAATGTTGGATGTGAGTTTAGTAGGCAATGGCGAACGAATCAGACCTGATACAGCTGATTGGTATGAGAAAGATGAAACCACGTATCTCAATTTTACCACGGGATCTCCAGGCACCTGGGTAGCCGGAGTTTCTACCAGCGCCAGGACCTTTGGAATGTCTGCAGAAGCTTTCAATGACTATCTCAAACATGATGGTGTACTGGATATGTTGGCATCCCGTGAAAAGAATGGAACGCTTTCAGACTCCGCAATCGAACGGTATTCCAAACACGTGAAGACCATTTTCCAGGTAGGTGATAAACGTACAGGTGATTATCAAACCGCATTGGGGTACCCGATTGAATTTATCCTGTTGGAAAACCCGTACGATCTTCATCCGGGACATGCCTTGCCAGTGCAACTTCTTTTCAATCAAAAACCTTTAGCCAACCAGCTGGTCTATGTAGGTAATAAAGCTACACACGGAGAACATACGCATGATGGACATACCCATTCGCATGACCATGAAACAACGCATGAGCACCATGAGGTAGTCCAGTTACGAACGGACGAACAAGGAATGCTGGACGTGGAGATTTCTTCACAAGGCATCTGGTATTTGCGAACCATCCATTTGGTGGAGGTTGAAGAGGAAGGACTAACGCACGAGTCCAATTGGGCGACCGTAACCTTTGCCGTTGGCTCGGGACACACGCATCAACATGGCCACTCCCATCATGAGCACCACCACGATGATGGTATTCCGGTCTACGTGTATGCGTTACTTAGTTTAGCGGTCATTGCAGCCTTGTTTTTTTGGTTTAACAAGAAGAACTAACGCATTCGCATGCGCAAACAGGTTTTGGTTCTCACATTGCTTGCTGTACCCTTTCTGGTACTAGCTCATGACGTTTCCGGAGGAGATCGGCTACTTCTTGAAAATGGTGGACTCCTGGCCTATATGTGGGTCGGTGCCAAGCATATGCTCACTGGCTACGATCACTTGCTATTTCTGGTGGGGGTTATTTTCTTCTTAAAGGAATTTGGGCAGATTTTCAGGTTTATCACTGCTTTTACAATAGGTCATAGTTTTACACTAATTTCCGCTACCTACCTGGAATTCGCAGTGAATGAACACTTGATCGACGCCATCATCGGCCTCAGTGTCTTTTATAAAGGATTCGAGAACCTCGGGTTGTTCCAAAGTAAGCTAAAAATCAATCCTCCCAATCTGCTCAATATGGTCTTCCTTTTTGGGTTGATTCATGGGTTGGGACTTTCAGCCCGCCTACAATCATTTACCACCGATCAGGAAGGAATCTTATGGAAGATCCTCAGTTTCAATCTGGGTGTAGAATTGGGGCAAATTGCGGCGCTGATCCCGATAGTGTATTTGATTAACCTTTGGCGAAAAAAGAACAGTTTTGACGCATTCTTTAAAGCCACCAATACGTATCTACTTCTCGCGGGGCTTGCACTGGCTTGCTACCAGTTTTGGTTTTTGTTTACAGGGTAGTTTTTCACCTGTAGTGGTACTTCCTATTTTTTGGTAGATGGGATTTGAATATCTTCCACCTAGAACGTCCATGAATCTCAATGAAAGCAGCAGTTTACGAAACATTCGGAGGAACGGTTCAAATAAAGAACGTCCCTGATCCTACACCAGAGCGCCATGGGGTGGTTTTAAAAATACGTGCTACCGGGATGTGTCTTAGCGACTGGCACGGTTGGCATGGACATGATGAGGACATCGAGCTTCCACATGTGCCTGGTCATGAATTGGCCGGTGAAATTGT
>CAZQJU010000165.1:0-5881 GCA_964593185.1 uncultured Roseivirgaceae bacterium | reverse complement strand
TGTACGAGGCTTTCGAAAAATTCCGAAAAGAAGTGGGGGTTTGGATGAATGTAAGCGAGCGTGTTTTCTACGATCAGATCATGTAGTATTGGACACAAAAAAGACCGGCTCTTTGAACCGGCCAATCGCAATAGCCTCAAGTACTCATCCATTCCTAAGAATGAATGATATACCGACTACTTTCTTTTGTCTCTCAGTTTTTTCAAGCCATACAAACCTCCTGCTGCAAGCAGCACGGAGAGTCCGCCATCGATAGGAGTTGCAGGCGGTGCTCCCTGCGCCAGCAACGGCACCATGAGTAGAAAAACCAGACAGATTGATAAAGCTATTTTTAGTGTATTCATTTTGATAGTGTTTTAAGTAGGGGCTATTTATTTCAGTAAAATCTTATGCGTTTTATGACCATCGAAAACCAGATAAACGCCATTTACAAGTCTGCTTAGATCTATTTGTGCATCCACCTGTACTTCATGGGTGAGTACCAGCTGTCCTTTCATGTTGAAAAGTTGAAAACGTCTGGAAATTTGATCTCCACTTTTAATGTAAAGGATGCTGTTATGTGCATATACTAGCACATTGCCTTCCCCAATCCCTAGAATGGTAGGTGAAGAAACCAATTCGAACCTATTGGTAACCAGACCTGCTTCTGAAGAAAAGGAGTACGATTGTTCGCTTAGATCTACCGTGATCCCAGTAAAATTATCCCTCAAGTAAATGGGCTCGTTTAGGGATTCTAAAGAGATCTGATAGGTCCCTTTTTCAGCTATGTTAACTTGTAGTTGGATTGACTCCCAAGCGCTGTTCACGCCGTTTAATGCTAGGCTTCTTCCTGCTTTTAGCGAGAAAATGCCAAAGTCTGAAGATGCATTAAAGGCCAGAGCATCGTACTTACTATTCAAGTTGCCAAGCATAGCGTCCTCTGCAAATCCGACTACCGTCTGTTTGAACAGTCCTTGATCATCGGTCAGATTGATTCTTGCAATCGGGAGGGTGGTTTCTCTAAAGAAGTTGTCATCACTGTTTCCGGTTACGCGCATATCCTCCCTAAATTCAATCTCTGTGTCTGCCACGCTATTTAGTTTCACAAAAAACCCTTGCATTGAACCCATGATCTGATCATATCGGGTTTGCCCTCCGGCAGGGGTGGTATTCGTAGCCATCGTGCCATTGGCCACTATGTAGTCCGCGTTGGTTCCTCGCTGCGTGTCTGATCCATTGTCGTCCCAGATGTATATCGCACCGTTCGTGTTTGGGTTGCCACTCAAAAAGTCGGCGACATCGATGGGTGCAGGATATGGATTGGAGACCAAGGTCCAGCCTTCAAAGTCATCGCTCACATCTTCGGTATAGGTCCCATCTATGGTGATGGTTCCCTGATTGGGCATCCCGACAAAGACAATTTCCAATTGATTTGCTTGTGTATATCCTATGCCGGGAACTAACTCATCTCCACCGGCATCTTCCCAACGGGCAAGTCCTTCATCGGACCCGTAAGGAGTGGTTTCATTGTATTTGAAGACAAACGAGCCCAAATCAGCCCCGGTGATGGAAGCATCTTGTACCACAGGCGATCCTACAAAACTGTATCGACCATCAGCATATCGGGTATTTCGCTTGAACGTAATGTCATTGCCGGTGATGGTATTCGGGCTATAGGTGGTAAAATCTGATCCGGACTCGACAATGATGCTACCATTGTTGACCAGATCTTGCTGAATAACCAATGAGCTTTCACCATCAATTGTTAAGGTAGCACCACTGTTGACAGTCAAATCACGTGAATCGAAATAGCCATCTGTGCCCATGTTGTAATCTCCATCTATGATTACATCATCCGAGCCAGCGCCAGGTCCGACTCCATTACACCACGATGTACCATCCCAGACAATGGTAGGCTCCCCATCGTTGATTGTCCAGTTAAAGTCATTGATGATGGATTGGCGTGCGGTTGTATTACAGTAGTCGATACCATCTGCCCCCAGTGTAACATCATCCTGCAGAGTCAACATCGACCAGCCTTCCAGAATATTGTCGTAATTATCCTTTGTTAGGCCACTTAAATCGAATGCATTTGCCAGGTTCGTGACATTTCTAATGTCCCAACCGGAGAGATCCTGATCAAATAGCTCTGCTTCTAAAAACGTACCATTCATGGTGGTAACGGCACTTACGTTCCAGCCAGAAATATCCTGATTAAAGTTTCGAGCCCTGTTGAATAGGAAGTTCATATTAGTTACCAGACTTACGTTCCATCCGCTGATATCTTGATTAAAATTAGCGGCACCCGAAAACGTGCCGTTCATGGTCGTCACAGCACTTACATTCCAGCTGCTGATGTCTTGATTAAACGACGTTGCGTTGGAGAACATACGATCCATGTTGAAGACTTTACTCACATCCCACGAACTAATATCACTGTTGAAGGCAAATGCATTCGCAAACATGTCTCTGGCATCACGCACGTTACTCACATTCCAGTTGCTCAAATCGGAACTAAAAATCCTTGCATCCCGAAACATTTGATTGGTGCTGGTTACACTACTCACATCCCAAGCACTCAAATCACTGTTGAAAACCCTGGCATCGTTGAACATGCTACTCATGCCAACGACGTTGCTAACATCCCAAGCACTAAGATCACTTGTGAAAGCGCGTGCGAAGTTGAACATAAGACTCATATCAGTGATATTACTTACATCCCAGGTGCTCAAGTCACCGGTAAAGGAAATAGCACTTTGGAACATGTTTGAAAGTCTTGTAACCTGAGAAAGGTCAGGAGCATCAGTGGCATTGCTTGTAAGGTTCACACATAGAAGAAATGCTTTTTCCATGCTCGTCCATTGTATGTCCCCCCATTGTTCAATGGTTAATATTTTTTGTCTATCACCGCCACCATTGAAGAATATTCTTGGAAAATCTCCAGAAATAGAAACGGTAAAAGTTCCAGGAGCAGCATACGTATGCGTAATATCACCTGTAACATCCGTATCACTATTTCCATCACCCCAATCCACGGTATAGTTGTATCCAGAGCCTGTCGTCGGGATTGTAATTTGATTATCCATCGACGTACCAACGTTATCCGTTTTCCAGGTAGTGATAAAGTCCAGGCAGTTCTCTCCTCCATCAGTTATCGACCAATTATGGGTATCAATGATGGACTGTCTGGCATCTGCCCCGTGGCAATATTCAATTCCAGCAGCTCCAAAAGTCACATTGTCTTGAAGCGTTAGTTGAGACCAGCCTTCGAGTATTTTGTCATAGTTTCTCTTTGAGAGGCCGCTACCGTTAAACATGTTAATCATGCTTGTGACACCGCTGACGTTCCAATCACCGAGATTATTGTTGAAATCAGCAGCTCCAGAGAACATTAATGTCATGTTAGTAGCGCTTCCCACATTCCAGCCACTTAGTAATTGATCGAATGACGAAGCATTGAAAAACATGGCACTGAAATTTTGAACATTCGCAACATTCCAGGCACTGATATCCTGATCGAATTCGGTAGCACCGCTAAACATGGAGCTCATGATGGTTGCTGCACTCACATCCCAACCAGAAATGTCTTGGTTGAAAACTGCGTTATCACGAAACATGAGATTAAAGTTGCTGACTTGCCCTACGTCCCAGTCGCTAATATCTTGGTTAAAGTTCGATTCTCTAAACATGCTATTCATGGTTTGAACATTGCTCACATCCCAATTTCCAATAGGTTGGTTGAAAAGGGTTGCCCCTGAAAACATTTCCACAGTTTGGGTTGCACCACTGACATCCCAGGAGGTAATGTCACCATTGAAATTGGTGGCCTCAGCAAAAGTTTGTGTCATGTCAAACACATTGCTGACATCCCAGTGATTAAGGTCAGCACTTATCCCTGAAGCTTTGAAAGCTAAACCCATGTTAAAATTGGCGATGCCAGAAACGTTTGAATTGGATAGGTCCGGTGCGTCAGCGGCTGCAATTGCTAAATTTGAACATCCATAGAATGCGCTTTGCATGCTTGTCCAATCAATGTCCCCCCATTGTTCAATGGTTAGAATTTTGTCTTTGTCCCCTGTATTGTTAAAATAGATTCTGGGGAAATCACCAGATATTTCCACCGTGTATGTTCCTGCTGAGGCATAAGTGTGGGTAATATCGCCACTAACATTTGTGTCAGAATTCCCATCTCCCCAGTTAATGGTGTAATCGTATCCTGTTCCAGTGGTTGGAATGGTGATCTGATCATCATTCGAAGTACCCGAATTATCCGTTTTCCAAGTGGTGATGAAAGGAAGACATTCTTGACCGGCATCCGTAATTGCCCAGTTGTTTGGAGCTCCGGTTAGGATATTATGAGCAGTCGATTCATTACAGAAGTTAATTCCATTCGCTCCGAGCGTTACATTAGGTTGCAATGTTAAAGCTGACCAACCTTTCAGAATATTGTCGTAGTTGGCAGTAGAAAGACCACTATTGCCAAAAATAGCGGTCATATTTGTTACAGCACTCACATCCCACTGGCCCAGATTTTGATTGAAGGAGGAAGCATCATTGAACATGGAAGACATAGTAGTTGCACTACTCACATTCCAGTTGGAGATATTTTGATTAAAAGCTTCTGCATCATTGAATAGGGAGGTCATATTGGTTAGTGAGCCCACATTCCAACTTGATATATCTCCATTAAAAGAAGTAGCGCTGTTGAATAGACCTGATGCCGTGGTAACATTTCCCACATTCCAGTCGTTGAGGTCTTGATCAAAGGCAATCGCCGCTCTAAACATGTTATCCAAGTTTGTGACGCTGCTAACATCCCAGCCTCCGATCGGTTGGTTGAAGACACTTGCACCAAAAAACATAGATTGCATTGTGGTAACACTGCTTACATCCCATGAATTCAATGGTTGATTAAATGAAATGGCACCTCGAAACATCTCCCGCATTTCGGTGACATTGCTTACATCCCATGAGTTCAGTGGTTGATCAAATGCACTTGCACTTCTGAACATGAAAGACATGTTCGTTGCACTACTTACATCCCAATTATTGATATCTTGATTGAACACATCTGCGTTATCAAACATTAGGCTAAAACTCACCACGTTACTTACATCCCAACCACTGATATCTTGATTGAAACTATCTGCAGCAGCAAACAGCGCATCCATAGTTGTGATGGTGCCTACTTCCCAATGCCCAATAGCTCCGTTAAATGAAGAGGCAAATCCAAACATTCGATATAGTGATGTTACTCCTGATAAATCAGGTGCATCGGTGGCTGTGACATCCAAATTGGTGCAACCAAAGAAAGCATCTTCCATACTACTCCAGGCAATATTCCCCCACTGTTCAATAGTCAAGAGTTTGTCTTTATCACCGGTATTTTGAAAAAAAATGCGAGGGAAATCCCCAGTAATTTGGACTGTATAGGTTCCAGCGCTAGAGTAGGTATGGGTGATGTCGCCTGTCACCCCCGTATCAGAGCTTCCGTCTCCCCAATCAACGGTGTAGTTATACGTGGCACCTAATCTAGTAGGAATGGTAATTTGATCGTCATTTGAAGTCCCTGGATTATCGGTCTTCCAGGTAGTGATGAATGCCTGACCATTGACTGCTATTGTTGCCAAGCAAGTCATCAGTAAGGCGAATAGTACTGTTGTTTTTTTCATAAGGCATTGCGATTTTGTTGATTCCAAACTTCTCGGAATGCCTTTTCTTTTTTCCTAACCCTCAGGGCTAGTTTTTTGGGAAAGTAAAATATCACCCGCAAAGGGTGATGCCATCTAGGAGGTGCTGAGCATGTACTGAAATGCCTCTTTCCGATTTCCAACGCCCATTTTCGAATAGGTATTGCGAAGATGGAACTTCACCGTGCTCAAGGAGATGAAAAGTTGCTCAG
>CAZQJU010000164.1:0-5938 GCA_964593185.1 uncultured Roseivirgaceae bacterium | reverse complement strand
TACCCAGTCTATCGCTTCCGGATACACACCACTTCTCGCTTAGGGTCAACGCTTAATTTTGTTTAAAGGCCGTAAGCCTTTGCCTGCTCTTTTGCTTATTCACCTCGATGCGAATTTCCGTCCTTCTGTTCTGTTGGTGTTCTGATTCGTTGCATCCCTTTGAGCAGTCATTGATGGTCTGCTCCTCACCATAACTTCCAATAAATATGCGATCCCCTGATACACCAGCTCCGAGTAGGTAATCTCGAGCCGCTTCTACTCTCCTTCTTGCCAACAGCTTGTTGTAATGGTCACTGCCTCTTGCATCTGTATGAGCTTCCAGAAGAATATTTAGCTCCTCGTCTGCACGTAGGTAATTGGCGATCCGGTCAAGGTTTCGAGAGGCATCCGATCGGATATCAAATTTATCAAAGTCATATAGGATATTTGTCAAGTAAGTCTCTTTCACCACCTCTATTCCCAGCTTCTGAAGGTACTGATCCAGTTGTTTTCTACTGCCTCCGTAGGAAACAAACTCCGAATCTTCTTTGTAGAATAGCTGTGTAGGAGAATCATTGTTTATTACCGCCAAAATTTCGGTCTCCGGGCCTCCCTGCATTCGAGTTAGGGGTATTTCATACTCCCGATGATTGCTTCCCTCCATTGCTTCTTCTACCTGGATGATGAGATTACCCTGGTAATAGCCCTCTGCGGAGCCCGTGACGAAGAATGAGGTTCCTGCTTCCACGCCAAAGGAATAATCGGTTTGTGCCACGGATATGCCATGGTCGTCCAAGTGTGTGCGCATCGTCTTCAGCACATCAATTCTCCCCTTAGAGCGGATTTGCTCTCCTGTTTCCGCATTTACGAGCTTTACCTTGATGGCATAATCGTATACAAAAACAGAATAGATGTCGTCTTCACCCATACCTCCTGCCCGATTGCTGCTGAAATAAGCATCACTGGTTTCTCCATAAAATGAAATCCCAAAATCATCGCTTTTTGTATTCACCGGAAAGCCCATGTTTTCAGGCCCTTCATTGCATCCGGGGACGTACTTGAAAATATCTAATCCACCAAGTCCGTAATGACCAGTGCTCGAAAAGTACAGGGTCTTGTCTTGATGTATGTAAGGAAACATTTCATCCAATGGGGTATTCACCTGAGGACCAAGGTTTACTGGTCCCCCCCATCTTCCATCTTTAAATTCTGCTTTGTAAATATCCACCCCTCCATAGCCTCCGGGCATGTCGCTGGCAAAATACAGGGTGCACCCGTCTGAAGTTATCGAAGGGTGCGCAGTGCTATACTCGTCACTGTTGTGCACAAATTCAGTAGGTTGGGACCAGTCCGTTCCATTATTTGATTCAGCATAGTAAATTTTTAATTTATTGACTCCATCCTTCGAAAGGCCCAATCTGTTTCTATTAAAATTGTTTCTTGAGAAGTACATCTTATTCCCATCGTCAAAAAACGTGGAAGGGCCCTCGTGGTAGCTCGTGTTGATATTGGAGTGAAACTCCTTCACCACCCCCTCATCTACAGTGAACAACTCCAAGAAATTCGTATCATCCCACAAGTGCTTTTTCCCTGACTTTGCCCTACTCGAAACAAACACTACCTCTCCCCTTCTGTGTATCGGGCTAAAATCTTTGTGTGTGCTATTAAAGGGGGCCCATTCCACATGATACAAATGCTGATTTTCGTAGAGTTTTTCGGTCTGCCTAAGCGCATTTGCTTTTTTTGTAATCCATTCTCCTTTGTGCGACAACCTCTCAAAAATGACCAGCGCTTCTTGGTACTTGCCATTTGCCTTTAACATTTGCGCATAATGTAACCAATCTGCTTCTGTGGTATGTACCTTGCCCTTAAATGCCTGTTGATACCAAAACTCCGCATCTAATGGCCTGTTCAGTAAGCGGTACGTGTCTGCAAGCCTCAACTGTATCTTGGGACTGCGCCTGACCTCAAGTGCCTTTTTGTAGTGCTCCGAGGCTCCGAGGTAATGGAAGTGTTCAAACTTTCGATCTGCCAGTGACACCTCGTGCAGGAAACGTTTTTCTACTTTCATGTCGAGAGACACTTCTTTTACCTGACACTTAAGGCTACCAGACAGGAGTAGAAATTGAAATAGAATAACAATTAATTTTCTCATTTTCTTAAAAATATCTTGGACTTAAAATTTTCCTGGTAGGCAGTTCGAAAATGAAGTTGAGCATGACTTCATGGGATTGTGCTTCCACCTCTGTAAGGGTAAAATCCGTCGCATAGCTAACCATCAATTGTGAATTGATTTGTAACCCAATCAATGCATCAATACTATCCATAGAACGATAAGAAGCACCTATCCAAACCTTGGATTTGATCAATAAGTTGGCGTTGATGTCTACCTGCACTGGTGCGGCCCGGACCGCCTTTAGTAAGATGTTGGGCTTTAAAACGTAATTAAAACCGATATCAAAAGCATAACCAGCGCTCAAATAAAAGTGCCTAACCAAATCACTAAATTGACCGTTGGGATCACCGATATCCAATTTTTTATTGATTGTTTGAGGAGCAGAAAAACCCAGGTAAGCCCTGTCCGAGTGCAACATCATTCCTGCTCCAATATTCCAAAGCATCTCGCTTACATTGCCCAAGTCTTCATTATCATTAATGCCTCCATTTGCCCGCACATACGCAATGGAATAATTATGCATATTGGCCTGCAAACCCATCGATAATTGATACTCGTCACTTACCCTAAGGCGATAAGCAGCACTGAAATAGCCTCCAAATTCTGTGGAGAGCCCTAGTTTGTCTCGGTAGATCACGGTACCCAGGGAGACAGGTCTGTTTATGAGAGGACTGTGTACGGATGCTACTTGAGTGCTAGGTGCTCCTTCAAAACCCACCCACTGTTCTCTTGCTATAAAGCTGGTACTGATACCATCATGGACACCAGCGTATGCAGGATTCAAGCCCAACCCATTAAACATATAATGAGTGACCATGTATTCTTGCTGTGCCTTGACACCCCATGGGCATAAAACAAGGCATAGTAGTAGTGTCTTAACGTTTCTCATTTTTTTAGTGCTTAAGTGTTACAAACCCTCTTATTGGCTGGGAGTCGTCTCCTTTCTGAATCACATAGAAATAGGTTCCGTCGGGTAGTTCCCCTGCAGAGGCAGTATTCCCCGTGCCTTCAAATCGTTTCTCTATGACATTATTGTCATATCCAGAGCATTCCCATACTATGTTGCCCCATCGGTTGAAAACGACTACCTCATTGTTAGGGTAAAATGCGATGTTTTCAATCTGCAAATAGTTGTTTAATTGGTCCCCGTTTCGGGTGATGATCATGGAAACTTCTATGTCCTCTTTGCTGGTTTCAGGGGATCCATCTACGGTTATGGTTAGTACAGAACCGGCTTCTAAAAGTCCGTCAGAAATGCGGTATTCAACTTCCAGCACTCCAGTAAAAGTGGGATTGGGAATGAACTCGTAACTTCCGTCAGTATTGACAGTGAGCCGCCCTTCGGGAAGTATCGTCTTGGTCCCTGCAGGATAAGAAATCCCTGCTACAGAAAAGCTTACAAGTACTAATTCATCGAGGTCAGGGTCTTCGTCATTGCTCATTACACCTTGTATCTCGTTCCTAATTAAGGTGTCTCCTTGATTGAGTCGGACCTGGTCTGGCAGCGCTTTTGGACTTTCATTGCCGGCCTCCGATTGAACGATTATCCGAACGGTCGCCACGTTTGAAATACCGTCTTCATTGTCAAGGATCGTATAGGTCAGTGAGTCGTAACCTGAGCCAACAACATCACTTTGGTACGTCAAGGCTCCATCCTCTGCTATGGAAGCAGTACCATAGAGGGGAATAGTCAGAAGATGGATACTTTCATAATCGATTGTCCCGTCTAGATCATAGTCGTTCGCAGAGATATTCATGATCATTTTGTCCAAAGACTCCACTCTTGCAGTATCATCTTGTGCCACTGGCAAGTCATTTGTAGGAACTACTTGTATGGTAATTGTACTAGGTTGGCTGATAAAGTAGCCGTCAAATACATTAACTGTCAAAACCCTATTGCCACTATTGGGGGTTAAGCTATCCAGATGATGGTACTGTATGCTCTCAATGATTTGCTCGCATGTGGCCAGATCCAGTGCTCCATCGCCTCCAGTAGCAGAGAAGGAAAAAACATTGTTCACAAAGGTGACATTGATGTTCTCATTATTCACCATCATGGTAATTGGGTTCGCTACAGGTGTGTTCAAAGCATACTCAATCCCACCAATTGTGAGGATTTCTTCCGATCCATCCAGCACCCCAGCAACGATGATTTGCATAGTCAGAAATATCCGGTGATCTCCGTCTCGAATACTTACTTCTTCCACAACATACGTCGCTGGGTCATCTTCCGTGTAGACCATCTCTCGGTCAAAGCCATCACCTATATCTCCCAGGTCGACCATCGGTTCACAGATGCTCGTGTTACTGTTGAGGAAACCTTCCATTGGATCGGTATAACCGTCAGGGACATTGATCACCACACCCAAAGCATTTACAGTCGGGACATCTCTACCTAGTATTCCATCATTGTCTAAGTCAGAAAAAAGGGCTTCAACAACATCGTAGCATCCATCACCATCCGCGTCAATATCCTGATGGTTATACACACCATCCATGTCGTGATCGTCAACGGTGTACTGAATGATTCCACCATTCGGATCATTTTGCACTGCATCAGGAATTCCATCATTTCCCTGAGGCCCATTTACCATTCCGTTGGTATGAGGCGCTCCGTGTTGGGCTTCCTCCGCGTCATAAATGCCATCGTTGTCGCTATCCAGGTCCAGGTGGTCATAAATTCCGTCGTTGTCGCTATCTATCACCAAGGGCAGAACACCGGGATCACTGATCCTGATCTTATGTTCATTTTTCGCCGCTCCGGTAGAGGCTGTAAAACCGAAATATACAGTCCTTGAGCCCCCAAAAAAAGTATTTGCAAAGCTTGAAGCACTGCCTCTGCTAAGGGACCCGGCATTTAATCCATCAATCGTGAAGGAAAGAGTACCGGTACTAGCTTGCCATGAAAATTCAATCAAATGATATACTCCATCCTCTAGTTCCCGGTCACCGGAATTATTGTACGGGATGTAACCGCCGATCAGTGAAGAACGGGAATTATCATCCGAGTCCCAGATATCAGTATGATCGTCGAAGGCACTTCGGATGGGATCGTCGGCTCCGGTATTTCCATTCCCGTATGTGTCTATCTCCAACACAATACCATTCTGAATTCCTTGTGCTCCCATCCCTTCACCATCATTTCCGATCGCATTGCTGCCATCGGAGTCATTGTGGAATACCATGGCAATACCGTCGGCTCCTGAATTGCTATCACCAGATCCGTTGTTTATCCCAAAGTAGGCTTCTACAGAAAATCGAAAGTCAAATGTAAAATCTATCTTCCCAATGCTCATGGCACTCCCCTTGAGACTGGTGCCATTCTGAGTCAGCTGCAATTCATTTGCACTTACCACAACAGCGCTGTTACCGACACCGTTTATGCTGAACACATTGCCCAGGGAGAAATCTCCCATACCTCGCTCATAGGAATCTGGAATTCCATCATTGTCAGCATCCAGATCCTGGCCGTGCATTCGGTAGGCCAAAAAGATGACGACAAAAAGAAGCAACGCTTTTCTAAAAAAGTCTCCTGGTCCGTTCTCAGCTATTTTGATAGTGCAGCTCATTTTAGTAGTGTTATTAATAAGACGAAAGTATGTTGACCCGTAGTCTGATATGAGATTTGACGACTACTGGCAAGGTTTAGGGGTTGATTGAAAAGAAAATGGAGGTCACTGAGTAGGACCTCCATTATATAATCAATTAGGGACAATGTTTATTCTGTACTACCTGACCTGCTTATACAGGAACAGGTATCTTGGAGACTTAGCAATCAGTGCG
>CAZQJU010000163.1:0-5993 GCA_964593185.1 uncultured Roseivirgaceae bacterium | reverse complement strand
GCCTGCTTGAGATGAAGGGGCGATCAAGCCCGGAAAACTCCATTCAATTCTATCAAAAGATCTTAGATAGCCTGGATGAATTCGCCCAGACTGGTGGAGACAGCATCACCGCTAACATGGCGTTTGAATATTTTAATACCAGTTCCTCTAAGTGTCTCTTTGATGTATTCAAGCGATTAAACAAGGTAGCAGAGACTGGAAGGGAAATTACCATTAACTGGTATTTTGAGGAAGGTGACGACGATATGATGGAAGCAGGTGAGGATTACAGTGATCTGCTGGATCTGGATTTCAACTTCTACGAAATCGAAGAAGACGACGAGGATTATTGAGTGTAACAGGTGAATGGATAATAAGGAGCTTTATTATGATGAAATAGAAAGCCTGAGAAAGTTCAGGTCCAAGATCGAGACCCATGCGATCTACAAAGAAGACTTAGATTCGTTTTCCGACGAATACGAGGAGTTGGTGGCCCAGGCGAAGGTTATCACACGGGTTTCAGATCGACTTCAGAAAAAGCTGGACAATGCCAACGTCCAAATCCGTGAACAAAACGAAGAGATTAAAGAAAAGAACGTTACGCTGGCCGATACCGTAGATCAGCTAGCTAAGGCACAGGTTGGGCGACGGGCATCTACGATTATGCTGACTGTTGCCGTGGTCTTATTTATTCTGGAACAAATATTTATTGAGCCCATCATTGAACAAAACATTGATGTCCCCTACCTAGGACTTGGCATACTTGCACTTCTCTTCTTTTTGGTGAAGTTCTTTGAAGGGGCCCTGGAGCGGTACTTCATGAATCTGGAAAAGAAGAAGATTCTTTCAAACGAAGGAAAGCCAACCTAGCGATGAAACTCAATCCCACACAGCAGAAGCTTTCTCAAAAACTCACCAAGGGATTTCTATTTTCCTTCTACCTTCTGTTTAACCTTCCCATGGGATGGATTGCAGGTTTACGCATTCGCGAAATCAACGAACAGCGATGCATCACGTCGGTCCCGTTTAAGTGGCTGAACAAGAATCCATTTAAATCTACGTACTTCGCGGTACAGTCCATGGCTGCGGAGTTGTCAACTGCAACTTCCTGCCTGTTAGCTGTACAAGGTCATTCACCGTCCATCGCATTTATCATCGTGGACCTGAAAGCAAATTTTACCAAGAAAGCAACCGGACGTGTGTACTTCACCTGCGAGGACACCTCTAAAGCCTTTGACGCAGTTGACCAGTGCATTGCCAGCAAAGAATCTAGCCAGGCGACCTTTAAGACAGTAGGTAAAATGAAGGACGGTACAGTGGTTTCTGAATTTGAGTTTACCTGGTCGTTTAAGCAGCGCAGCTCATAGGTCCTTGAGTAAGGGATTGGACTTCGTATCTCTCCATTTCTTTTCAATGTCCTCCAAGGCATTCTCGATATTTTCAAATGTTTTTGACTTTCTAGAGTCGAATTCACCCATTCCCTGCTTTTCTAACTTATTCAAGACTGTGTAAAAATCCATTTGATGGATGTCAAATCCGGGGTGGTACTTCGTTTCGTACGCATCGATCTTGGTGATCAACTCCGCTTTTTCTAAGTCATGACAAATGTCGACCACGTACTTCCTCGGGATGTTGACCGAGCTAGCCAGTTCACTTCGGGAAATGCCACCAGCTTCTTTCTCAAACCGCTTCACTACACGGTATAGTAACAATAGCGTAAGCTTCCGACGATGGCTATAACTGATCTTCAACGCTTCGGAATTGAACTCCCATTGGTTGAGGTATTGAATCCCGTAACAAATCTCCGCACCAAACAGCACGATCAACCAACTGATCTGCAACCAGATCAAAAACAAAGGCAAGAACGCAATACTTCCGTAAATGGCATCGTACCTGGCAAATGCAAATTGCAAAGAGATGAACGCCTGCTGGTTGAGCTGGTACAGCGTTCCGGCTACAATTCCGGCAATCAATGCGGGAAAAACCTTTACCCGTGTATTCGGGAAGATTAGGTAAAGAGCGAATAACAAAAACCACAGAATCGTATAGGGGAGCAGCTTAAGTAGAAACACAATCCCTGACTTGACCTGACTAAACAATTCAAGGTCAACCACAAATCCCTGAATCGTATCCTTCACAAACACTGTAGCGCTACTTGCCACGATAAGCAAAACAGGGCCCAACAAAATCACTGCTACGTAGTCAGAAATTTTGCGCTCCCACCTCCTACTTTTCTTGATATCCCACATGTCGTTGAAGGCCTCTTCAATGTTCATGAGGAGTCTAATCACAGTATAAATCAAGAATACGGCGGAAACCCCCGCTACCACTCCACCACTTGCGGTGTTCAGCATTTTATCTACGTAGGGCTGAACTTGATTAAGTATTTCGGTCTGACCACTAAAGTAACGTTCCAGTTCCTGCTCCATGAGTTCACGAATCCCGAACACTTTTGCCACCCCAAATACCATGGCAAGTACAGGGACCAATGACAACATGGAAAGGTAGGTCAGTGCCGAAGCCTTCTCTGCACACTTGTCGTGGATAAACTCCTTGATGGAGATGACCACCACACGCAGAAAACCGTAGGTAAAGCGTCTTCTCTTGGGCAGTGATTTAAACTTAAGTCTCCACAGGTCTACTTCGATGAATTTCCGAACCTGCTTGTAGGTTTGCGCGATCATGGATTAGGAATAAAAAGGAAAGTTAACCCGAAAATTTGGTGTGCGCCATTTTATAGTATTTTAAGCAGCCCTTCAAGAATCTTAGGATGACAGTTCCGCTCGCTGATTTTAAGTCGAACTTGAGGTTGGAAATCAGTCGGTCACAATTGAGCCAAAAGCAAGATTCAGAAACCAGCTTGCCTGCCAGTCGTGGCTTTAGTGTGACCTGTACTTGTTTTGTCAGTCTGAGTTCATCGAAGACTTTCAGCATCTTCATTTCCAGCAGGACTCCGCAGATCTTGAAATAAACCTGCCTACCGTAGGTAGGTTCAGGGTGACACTCAATATTTAGGAGAATGTTCTATGAAATGAGCAGTCATGCTGAACTTGTTTCAGCATCTTATATCTCTGTGCAGCTCAGCAATCTTCGATATTGCTGTAAAGATCACGCTTCGATAAACTCACGCTTCGATAAACTCAGAGTGACATTTCCGTAAGAGGCAGGATGACTTTACCAGGAATAGTGAAGACCCTGAAATGAAATCAGGGTGACGCTCCATTGGTATGAGGGCTTAACAAAAAGATGGTCATGCTGAACTTGTTTCAGCATCTATTTGTGTACTTGGACTCTGAGCTGGGGCGCGTTTACAACGCGTACCCATTTCATTTAAGTGCCCACTTCCCAAGGGCGACGCTTAGGAGATTGAAAGACCCTGAAACTAGTTCAGGGTGACACTCGTTTGTAAGCGTGCCAAACAAAAAAGGAGGCTCCCGCCTCCTTTTACCTAATCACCTATTTTACCTATTGTCTTGCGACATGAAGATATGACTGTATAACAATTGTATTTCGATTCCCCCTATGCCTTCTTCAACTCAAGAATGGTTATCTCCGGCAAAATGCCAATTCTGCCCGGGTAGCCAATGTAACCGTAGCCACGGTTTACATAGAGGTACTGCTCCCCTTCCTGATACAAATCCGCCCATTGCTTGTATCGATACTTGACCGGACTCCAACGGAAATCACCGATTTCAATGCCAAACTGCATGCCGTGTGTATGACCTGCCAGCATCAAATCAATATCTGAATACGAAGGTCGTATCTGCGCATCCCAATGGCTTGGATCGTGTGACAACAAGATCTTGAAAGGCTGTTCTTCGACACCTTGTACGGTTTTCTGCATGTCGCCATACTTGGAAAAGCGTCCGGCACCCCAGTTTTCGCAGCCCAAAATGGCAATTTCTTCGCCATCTACTTTCACCGTTCGATTTTCATTGAGGAGCAAGTCGTAGCCCATGTATCGGTGCATGTGGTGCAAATCTTGAATGTCTTGATTCTTTGCAGCAACAGACGACCATTCGGAGTAATCTCCATAGTCGTGGTTGCCCATGACGGAATAGGTACCCAAAGGTGCTTTAAGGCGTTTGAATATATCCAAATACTCCTTGGCCTCCTCGCTCCGATTGTTTACCAGGTCTCCCGTAAAAAAAGCAATATCGGGTTTCTCAGCAAGTAACATATCTACCCCACCTTCTACGGCCACCTTATTAAAGAAACTTCCGGTATGAATGTCGGATACCTGTGCAATCCGTATCCCATCAAATGCTTTTGGTAACTCTTTGAACGCAATCGTCTTTCGCCGCACCCGATAATCGTGTGCACCCGAGACAATGCCGAAGGTCATGGTCGCCAGTGGTACCGCACCAGCCACTACCGCCGTCTTTCGGATAAAGTCAGATCTTGACGTAGAAAAAGGCTCCTCTCGTACGGGCAACAGATTCACAATCCAGATTATGCCCCTTCTAAAATCATCGACCACCAAAAATATAGCCGCCAGGAACTTTCCCATGAAGAGAATGAAGAACCCTGAGGTAATGTACAATCGCAGATTGCCAAAAGCTTTGGGATCAATCTGACGATACAGCAGCACACCAACCAAAAACAACAAACTGACACCCCAATAGGCAATGTAGACGGCTCTCCTCCATCCGGCACTTAACTCCTCGCTAAGTGACTTGATGGCGTAAAAGACGTAGAAGTCGAATGAAAAATACAGCAGTACTAGAAACCCGACAAAATAAATTCTACTCATAACGCATAAAAAAACTCTCCCGAAAATTCAGGAGAGTTAACTATTAACTTAAACCTAACCGATAAATGTTTGATAATGTAACGTACAAGCTCCCATAAAAGTTACCACTTTTCTTAGGCCGCTTTTTTTGTGTACGTCATTTCAGCTTGCGCCTCACGGGCACCCTTCCCAGCAAACAATCGATACTTCATTCGATACGTGATCGTGAAAAGTGTCGGCACGATGATCAAGGTCAAGAACGTCGCTACAATCAACCCGAAGATTACCGTCCAAGCCAAAGGCCCCCAGAAAATCACATTGTCTCCTCCTAGATAGATCTTGGGATCGAAATTGGTAAATAGCGAGAAGAAATCAATGTTCAAACCAATCGCTAATGGAATCAGCCCGAGCACGGTTGTAATCGCTGTAAGCAATACGGGACGCAACCTGGCCTTACCTCCTTTGATGGTTAGCTTCGTGACTTCTTCTTTTGAGAGGTACTCTCGCTCCCCAAGCCCTAGCTCTTCTTTCCTGCGGTCAATCAAAATCTGGGTATAATCCAGCAACACCACACCATTATTTACAACGATTCCAGCCAAAGCAATGATCCCCATCATGGTCATCATAATTACAAACGGCCATCCGGTCATCATCAGACCTCCAAATACCCCAATCAAACTTAAGAAGATTGCGATCATGATGATGATTGGTTTGGATATACCACCAAACTGGAAGACCAACAACAAGGCAATCAGTCCCAATCCGGTGAAGAAAGCACCCATCAAAAAGGCCATTTGTTTGTTCTGCTCCTCAATCTGTCCCGTGTAATCAATCTTCACCCCTCTTGGCAACCCCGTGAAGGTCTCCATCGCGGATTCAATTTCTCTTACAATCGCTCCTGCATCGGTAAAGCCAGGCTTCAACCCGGAATAAACGGTCACCACACGCTTCGTGTCACGGTGCTTGATCGCACTGAAACCTGACGTGTTTTTCTGTCTGGTTACCGCAGAGACCGGGACCTCTTTGATTTTACCACTGTTCTGATCTTTGTAGATAATATTTTGATTGAACAATGCGCTGGTATTGTAGCGAAGGTCCTCATTGAACCGGACATTGATGTCGTAGTCTTCGCCGTCCTTTTTGTAAACCCCGGCTTTCTCTCCGAAAAGTGATCTTCGAAGTTGCTGCCCTACCTGACCGACGGCAATGTTTAACTCTCCTGCACGCTTACGATCTACTTCCACCTGCATGGTTGGCTTACCTTTATTCACGTCGATCTTGA
>CAZQJU010000162.1:0-6078 GCA_964593185.1 uncultured Roseivirgaceae bacterium | reverse complement strand
GTTGTGTTTTCATGTAGAGCCTGGGGCCTTACGATTTTTTTTGAATTTTCCAATACGTTAAGCAAGTAGTATACAAAAGCGAAAAAGTGACTGTTGGTGATCAATAAATGTTTTGTTTCAATTTTTTTCTGAGCCTGAGGGCAATCAATGTGGGGATCAGCGCAATCAGAAGCCCAATAAGGAACCCCTTGCCTCCAATAAAGACAATTGGAACATTGGTATCGATGTCGTGGCGATGGTTCCAGATCTCAACGATTTTTCCGTCCCTGATCCGGAAGACGTTTATGATGGGAATGCTACTTGTACCAAACATGATCTTGGACATGAAGGATTCAGCCTTGTAATTCGCAGTCCATCGAGTAGCCACCAGGTCGCCCTCTGCAATTTGGTAGTCTATGGTGGAATCCCATGACCCGCCTTCCCAAAATCGATCTGCAATAATTTTTTGCTCAATCGCGGGTTCTGTTACCCCTTTACGCTCGCCAATGTCGTGGACGATGTATTCATCCGCAACATACTCAGCGTACATGTCCGTGTTGTTGGTAAACCAGAGATCCTGGTAAAACTTTCGTGCAAGCTCCTTATTGGCTTGAGCTTGCGTGTTTCCTTTTTTATCGTGGGCCTGACTGACGATGTGCTGGATAATTTTCCATTCACTTTTAATTTTCTGATATACCCGCAAATGGTTGTTGATACGATCTTTAATCGGTCTTCCGTCTGGCCATTTTTGACCTGTTCGGATGTTGACAGACCTTGCGATCGCCATGCCGGGTTGTGGAAAAGTGATGTCTGGATCCTGGTAGTGGTTCTCACCGGACATCACGAAATCCAAGCTGAATATCGTTTCTAGTAGGTTTCGTAGCTCTGCTTTCACTTGGGTACGGTCCCCAAAAGCATTGGTCCAGTCGATGTTTTCAGCATAGTCCTGCATCACTAGGTCGATGTTCTTGGCATCCCATCCTTGGTCATAGCGATTAATGGTGGCTTTGATGGCCTCAGTATCTAATACAGATTGCGCGCAAACGCAAAGACAACATGCCAATAGGCATAATGTAAAGATTGACTTTTTCATATTCGTTAGTTTGCGTACTGTGCTGGATTCACTTCATAGACTTGCACATCCATGTGTTCGTCAATGAGTTCAAATCTTCGTTGCTCTTCTTTCATCCACCGCTCTTGATCAGGATATAGCGTTCTATTGAATGCTCCCAGATCAAAGTCATCGAGACCAAAAGCCATCAAGGCATTTTTCCAGACGACCGTTACCCGAAGGTCCCAACGGTCCGCTTCACCGACATGATTGTATGGGCGTTCAATTTTCGCACTAAGAAAATCGCCTGATTCAATGGAGGATTGGATAGAAGGCCAGTGGTTCTTCATATAGAGCTGCATAAACTCGTCGAAGTATCCCCATTTGATCTTATAGTAATACTCTACGGTAAAAGGGTTGTCAGCAAGTCGATAGTCTTGAGGTAGGCCCTTTTGTGTAAAGGAAAAAGCTAACAAGGCTAGCAAGGGTAGGGCATGTATCGTTTTCATGTTCGTGTTGTTGTTTGAGAATGTGATGTGAAGAAGCGTCAATCAAAAGTCATGGTGCACGACTTAAAGAAGAAAAACATCGTCGCCGTCTTGGTTTGAGTGGGAACTGTCTGGAAACAAAAGGTCGACGAAAGTGTCGGGTTGAATTAGAGGAATCATGGTATTTCTGCTTTGATGATGGTCCGAAGGTAGACGGACGTAGCAGAGCCCTTTTTTAATGATCTCCCAAATACTATCAGATATGTAACATGGCCTTTGAGAAGGCTCTATGGGGCTTTTTTAAGGTAGTTTGAAGGCGTTGTACCGTGTTTTTCTCTGAAGCACTGGGTGAAATAGGAAACACTATTGAATCCGCAACTGTAAGCTACCTCGCTTACATTGATAGCATTGGTTGCTAAAAGATCAGCCGCTCGCTGGAGTCGAATGTCTCTAATAAACTCACTGGCAGACTGATTAGTCAACGCTTTTAGTTTTCGATGCAATTGCATTCTACTCATCCCCATTTCCTGTTGGAATTCTTCAACGGTGAACGCTGAATCCGATAGGTGGTGTTCTGTCACTTCCAACGCTTTTTTGATAAAGGCTTCATCCGGTGATTTAACTTTTATTTTTGCAGGTCCTAAACGGAGTGTTTGGCTATATTTTTCTTGCAGGCTTTTGCGTTGATTGACCAGATTTTGCACTCTAACCAAGAGTTCTTCATTGTCGAAAGGTTTCGTAAGAAAATCATCCGCACCTGTTTTTAGGCCATCCAATTTCGTATCCCGATCTGCTTTGGCAGTAAGTAGAATAATCGGAATGTGACTGGTCTTCTCGTTTTCTTTCAGCGCGTTGCACAATTCTATCCCATCCACTTCAGGCATCATTAAATCCGTAATGATGATGTCAGGTACTAACTTGATGGCATCTTCGATACCCTGCTTGCCGTCAATGGCTTCAACCACTTTGTACTCTTCCTTCAGCAGGGACTTCATGTGGTTCCGTAGATCTGGATTGTCCTCCACGACCAACACAATACTATCCGATGAATGCACACCTTCTGTTTCTTCGACCGGTACAAGTGGCTTCAGGGTTTCATTTAAGAACTCGGTAGCTAAGCCACCTGCTAAAATCTCATGGGTTTGATAAGCCGACTCATTGATAGGGAAATCAAAGATGAACGTTGATCCCACCCCAAGTTTGCTTTCCACCGAAATGGTTCCTTTGTGTAAAAGGGCCAGCTCTTTAGAGAGTGTCAAGCCGATACCTGTTCCGGCGGCACTAGGTGCATTGGTTTTGTTTTGGTGAAAACGATTAAAGATCAGTGCCTGATCAGCTTCGGAAATTCCCTTGCCCGTGTCTTTTATGGAAATGGATAGTCTTTCGTCCTTCCTTTCGACTTTTAGGATGACTTGACCTTCTGAAGAGGTGAACTTGAAGGCATTGGAAAGAAGGTTGTTGAGGACCTTTTGTACTTTATCTAAATCGAAAAAAGCTTCGCCTGGCGACTCTTCGATTTCTGTGTTAAAAACGACTTGCTGAGCTACCGCCAAGGACTCAAAGGAGGCACAAAGTACTTTAATAAAAGCGCTAAAATCTTGCTTTGTTACCGCAAGCTTTAATTTACCTGCCTCCAACTTAGATAGGTCCAGGAGCTGATTGGTGAGTTCGGTTAAGATGGTAGCATTCCGATGGATAGTCATAAGCGCATCTTTTGTCCCCGGTTCGTGAGGTTGTTGCAAAAGCTGTTGCAAAGGACTTAAGATAAGGGTAAGCGGTGTCCGAAATTCATGCGAAATGTTCGTGAAGAAGCTTGTTTTGAGAGCGTCAAACTCTTTCAGTTTGGCATTGGCTCGAGTTTTTAGCTGATTCCTATTGTAAAGAACGCCAATCAGGGCGACCAAAAGAAAGGCTGCCAAAATAAGGTAGTTCCTTAAGTTCTCTTGCTTTTGCAGTTCAAGTGCTGCAATTTGATTTTCCGCACTTAGAAGCTCTATTTCTTGTTCTTTCTGTTCGTTTTGATATTTCTCCTCAACCTCAGCAAATTCCTTCAATTTGTTCACATTGAATATGCTGTCATTCAACAGTTTGAATTTCAATAGATATTCATAACCTTTCTTATATTCTCCTACTCCTGCATACAAGTCACTGAGCCTTTTTGCAATGTAGATATCCATTAATGGATTATCCAATTCATCGAAAAGGGCTTTTGCTTGTAGATAGTAGGTTTCAGCATCTGAGTATTTTCCCATTTTATGAAAGGTCAAGCCAATCTGATAGGTAATGTGCGCCTTGCCCAAAGGCGAGTTGGTTTGGCTGATAATTTCCAGTCCTCTTTTGAACGCTTTAATGGCAAGGTCGAATTCCTTTAGACTAGCGTGAATTTCTGCCAAATTGTATTGAAGGCTTGCAAGATTGGTCAAGTCGTTGACGGTCTCGTAGTATACTAAGGCCAATGCATAGTACTTCTTTGCCTCTTCAAACTTTTCAAGGAAGAAGTTTATCTTTCCCAAGTGCTTGTTTAGTTGGGCAATCGTACGATTGTTTCCGGAGGTCTTTGCCTGCTCCAATCCCTCGGACGCGTACTCCATCGCCTTATCATAATCCCTAAGCCTGAGATGAGTCGAAGACAAATTCAATAAAGATTTTGCTCTCCTGACAGGATCCTTTTGGTTAAAGTCTAAGCTTTTCTGATCGTATTCTAGTGACGTAGCATGTTGTGTTCTAAAGTATGCCGTATTAGCAAAAATTGAATAGCACTTAGAAATAATCATTGAATCAATCGGAGCAGTATTGGCCATTGACATACAGACGGTTGCAATCGAATCTGCTTGATCTAGCTTTTGAAGTTCTACTAGTGCTCTACTTTGCCCAACCATAGCTTCCATTTTGCTTTTTGGATCACTATTCTCCTGGGCGTACTTTAAAGCTGTAGTGAACGATTGGAGTGCACTGTCATATAGACTTTTGTCCATCAAGAAATTGCCAAGTCGAACGTTTACGATCACTTTCCGTCTCACAAACGTTAGCTCATTAGCCAAAGCAAGAGATTGCTGCAAGTAGATATTTGCCGTGGCCGGATCCTTATACTTTAATTCCTCATAAAGCGACAAATAGATGTCGAGAGTTGTTGTGTCCCTTTTTTCATCCTCAAGAAGGGGCTTTAAGGAATCTAATTTAGACTGTGCAGATACCGATAGTACAGCACATAATACAAAACATGTGAGAAAGGCAGAGAGAACGGTTTGCTTTCGCATTAGCTGGGACTTAGACCCTTAAATTAACCAAGACCACCCGAACAGTAGACCGAATTAATTGAAATAATTCATGGTGCGTTCTAACCCAATGGTGCAGAAGGAGAGGAGGGCTTCAATGGCTCGGTCCATGTGTTCAACAAGTGCATCAAATTCTTCCTTTTTGAAGGGGCTTAAAACGTAGTCTACCTGCTGTCCTTTGTAGAAATCGTCACCAACACCAAAACGCAACCTTGGGTAGTTTGCGCCTCCTGTAAGCTGTTCGATATTTTTTAATCCGTTGTGGCCACCTGCGGATCCTTTGGGTTTGAGTCTGATTTTACCATAGGGAAGCGCGATATCATCGGTGATAACCAATAGCCTTTCTTTGGGGATCTTGTTGATAGCAAGGTGATGATTGACCGCCTTGCCACTTAAGTTCATGTACGTGGAAGGCTTAACCAAAACCAACGTTCGGCCTTTGTGTTTGACTTCCGTGGTGTAGGCAAGCTTGTCTTGTTTGAAGGTTGCATTTTGCTCGTCTGCAAGCCTGTCTAGGATAAGAAAGCCAATGTTGTGACGCGTAATCTCGTATTCTGGGCCGATGTTCCCTAGTCCAGCGATTAGATACTTCATATGATATGCAAAAAAAATCCCGACGCAAAGGTCGGGATTTTATGATGATTTGTTTGACGGATTTTATCCTTCTGTAGAAGCTTCAGCTCCTTCTTCAGCTCCTTCTCCTTCTCCTTCTTCACCTTCTTCGTCAAGGCTTTTTCCTCGGAGTGCTCTCGGAACTTCGATACCCGCTAAGGTCACCAAAGGACTGTTGAGGATTTCGTAATCCTCTGTGGTAAGCTCTCCCACTTTTACCGACTTACCGATGGATAGTTTAGAAACGTCCACTTCAATGACTTCCGGCATGTTCTTAGGCAATGCTCTTACCTGTAGGTACTTAATTTTCCGGATCAATTTACCCCCTTGCTGGATCCCGGGTGCATTACCAACTGGCTTCACAGGGATATCCATTTTGATCAATGTTCCTCTGAACAGTTGAAGGAAATCTGCGTGCATGATCACCTCGCTTACCGGGTGAAACTGCACATCTTGCAAGATGGCTTCAAATGGTTCAGGTTCTCCTTCAATGGTTAGGGAAACGAAGTGCGCTTCGTCTGTGTAAACAACATCTCTAAACAAGATCATGGGAGCGTAGAAGTGGATTTGCTTCTCTCCGCCGTAAACGACGCAAGGAACCATACCTTCTTCTCTAAGGCGCTTCGCTTCAGTCTTGCCGAGATTTGCTCTTTTATACCCTATAATCTCAACA
>CAZQJU010000161.1:0-6168 GCA_964593185.1 uncultured Roseivirgaceae bacterium | reverse complement strand
AGGAATTTTAAGAACCAATTGGTTATTTCGATTGGTTCTTTTTTTGTCTAAAAAATATTGGATCAATTTTTTTGATCAGGGAATGGATTTGCTATCTTTGCAGTCCTTTTCACGAAAAGACTTCCCGAGAGGGTTTTAAAGGATATAAAAAGAGTACAAAATGCCTGGTTTAATAGGAAAAAAAGTAGGAATGACGAGCATATACGATGAAAGTGGCAAGAGTATCGCTTGCACACTGATTCAGGCTGGTCCATGCGTCGTGACTCAGGTTAAAAACGAAGAGACCGACGGATACAAGGCAGTGCAGTTGGCTTACGGCGAGAAGAAGGAAAAAAATACTACTAAGGCGCTGAAAGGTCACTTCGCGAAGGCGAAGACAACACCTAAGGCGAAGATCGTTGAGTTCAGAGATTTCCGAGAGGAGTTTGAGGATAAGGTGAAAATTGGAAATGAGATCACGATTGCTGACGTTTTCCAGGAGCAGGATTTTGTGGACGCGATAGGTACCTCTAAAGGAAAGGGATTTCAAGGGGTTGTAAAAAGACACGGATTTGGTGGAGTTGGCCAGGCGACGCACGGTCAGCACAACAGACTTCGAGCACCTGGTTCCATCGGTGCCGCTTCCTTCCCTTCAAGGGTTTTTAAGGGATTGAAGATGGCAGGAAGAATGGGTAATGATAGAGTGAAGGTATTGAACCTTCGCGTGATGAAAATATATCCTGAAGATAATTTGGTTTTGGTTTCGGGGTCGATTCCTGGAGCTAAAAATTCGTATGTAATTCTTGAGAAATAGTCATGAAGGTAGCAGTATTAAATAGCAAAGGCGAAGCCACTGGGAGAGAAGTAACGCTTGACAAAAGCATTTTTGGTGTTGATCCAAATGAGCATGCTGTGTATCTTGACGTGAAGAGCTACCTGGCTAGTCAGCGGCAGGGCAATGCCAAGACAAAAGAAAGAAACGAAATCTCTGGATCTACCAGAAAGATCAAGAAGCAGAAGGGAACCGGTACTGCAAGAGCGGGAAGTATTAAGTCTCCAATTTTCAGAGGAGGAGGTACCATCTTCGGACCTAAGCAAAGAGATTATAGCTTCAAGCTGAACAAGAAGGTTAAGCAGTTGGCAAGCAAGTCTGTATTGACCTCTCGAGCAAAAGAGAAGGCAATCAAAGTTTTAGAGGATTTAAACTTTGAGACCCCAAAGACGAAGGACTTCATTGGCGTCTTAAGTAGCCTTGAAGTGCAGGACAAAAAAGCTTTGTTCCTGGTTAATGGAGAGAACAAGAATGTGTATTTGTCGTCGAGAAACTTGAAGAAAGCAAATGTGACGACGGTTGCTGAAGTCAGTACCTACGACCTGATCAACGCAGAGCATATTATTCTTTGCGAAAGCACATTGGATCAACTAAAAGAAAGATTTAATTAAGATGGGAGTTCTAATAAAACCATTGGTGACTGAAAAAGTATCTTCTCTTAACGAGCATGGTAAGTATGGCTTTGTTGTTTCCAGAAGTGCAAACAAGGTTCAGATCAAGAATGAAGTGGAGAAAACATACGGTGTCACGGTAGAATCTGTGAACACGATGGTGCAGCCTGGCAAAGCCAAGAGAAGATATACTAAGTCCAGGATCATTGAAGGAACAACGCCTGCCTACAAAAAAGCAATTGTGCAAGTAGCAGACGGCGACATAATCGATTTTTATAGCGGAATATAAGTAGATCAGGATGGCTGTAAGAAAACTTAAACCGACGACCCCAGGACAGCGATACCGAATGGCACCTGTCTTTGAAGGGATTTCTAAAGAATCTCCGGAAAAGTCCTTGTTGGTAACAAACAAGAGAAACGGAGGAAGAAATAACCAGGGACGAATGACCGTACGAAATGTAGGAGGTGGTCATAAAAAGAAACTTAGACTTATCGATTTTAAAAGAGATAAGCACGGAATCCCGGCTACTGTAAAAGCAATAGAGTACGATCCCAATAGAACGGCTCGCATCGCATTGCTTTATTATGCAGATGGAGAAAAAAGATATATCGTTGCTCCTGCGGGACTTGAGGTGGGAACAGTAATCAACTCTGGAAAGGGTGTCCCCCCTGAAGTCGGCAACGCGCTGTTTCTTTCAGACATCCCCCTCGGTACCATTCTGCATAACATCGAATTGAAGCCTGGTAAAGGTGGAGTGATGGCACGTAGTGCTGGCACTTACGTTCAGCTTGTAGCAAGAGAAGGAAAGTACTCAACCGTTAAGTTGCCATCTGGTGAGACTCGACTTGTGTTAAATACCTGCCTCGCAACCATAGGTACAGTTTCTAATTCTGATCATATGAATGTTCGGTTAGGTAAAGCCGGTCGAAACAGATGGTTAGGAAAACGTCCTAGAGTAAGAGGAGTAGCGATGAACCCGGTCGATCACCCAATGGGTGGTGGAGAAGGAAGATCTTCAGGAGGTCATCCACGATCAAGAAATGGTCTGTATACGAAAGGTATGAAAACCCGAAGACCGAACAAGTATTCTGATAACCACATTGTAAAACGTAGAAAATAATGTCTAGATCTTTAAAGAAAGGACCTTATATAGATTTCCGCCTGGAACAAAAGGTGGAAGCGATGAATGAGTCAGGCAAAAAGTCTGTCATTAAGACTTGGTCGAGACGATCCATGATTTCCCCAGATTTCGTAGGTCACACTTTTGCGGTTCACAATGGAAACAAGTTCATCCCAGTTTTTGTGACAGAAAACATGGTTGGACACAAGCTTGGAGAATTTGCTCCTACTCGAAATTTCAGAGGTCACATTGCAAAAAAAGACAAGGGTAAAAGATAAGAGCACCAATGGAAGCGGAAAAGAAATTAAAAAAATCGGTACGAATTAGACTTCAAAAGGAAGCTCAAAAGAAGTTCAATGAAGAGAACAGTGGCAAACTTGGTGCTGTAAAATCGTCATTGAGAAATATCCCGACCTCGCCAAGGAAAATGCGCCTTGTTGCAGACATGATCAGAGGCGAACGTGCCAACATAGCTTTGAATATTCTCAAGTTTGATAACCATCAAGCTTCTAACACGCTTGAGAAACTATTGCTGACTGCCATTGCAGATTGGCAAATGCAGAACGAGGATGTGAGCATTGAAGAAGCGGACCTGTATGTAAAAGAGATTTATGTAGACTCTGCACGGATGCTCAAGAGATTGAGACCTGCTCCTCAGGGAAGAGCGCATAGGATAAGAAAAAGATCTAACCACGTGACCATTGTGATTGATAACCATAATGAAGTGGCTAACGAAAATAACGAAAGTAAATAATGGGACAGAAGGTAAACCCCGTTGGACTCAGATTAGGAATTATCAAAGGTTGGGATTCAGCCTGGTTTGATAGCAAGTCCTACGCTGAGAAAATTGTAGAAGACAATAAAATCAGAAAATACATCACCGCGAGAATTCCTAAGGGTGGTATTTCTAAAGTTGTGATCGAACGTACATTGAAGAGAATCACATTGACCATTCACACAGCAAGACCTGGTGTGGTGATTGGAAAGGGAGGTTCCGAAGTCGATAAGATCAAAGAGGAATTAAAAAATCTGACTGGAAAAGACCTTCAGATCAACATTTTTGAAATCAAAAGACCTGAACTAGATGCCAAGTTGGTAGGTGAGTCGATTGCTCAACAGCTGCAGGCGCGAATTTCTTTCAGAAGGGCGATGAAACAAGCCATTGCTTCTTCGATGCGAGTTGGTGCACAAGGTATCAAAGTCAAATGTTCTGGTAGACTAGGCGGTGCGGAGATGGCAAGAAGCGAACAGTACAAGGAAGGAAGAATTCCTTTGCACACCCTTAGAGCTGATATTGATTACGCAATATCTGAAGCAAATACCATCTACGGAAAGATTGGGATCAAAGTATGGATCTTCAAAGGCGAAGTATTTGGTAAGCGAGATTTGTCACCAAATGTAGGTGGCGGATCCAACAATCAAGGTGGCCCTGGTGGAGGAGCCCCTAACAGAAGAAGAAGAAGAAAATAAAAGTTTTGTAAAGCATGTTACAGCCGAAGAGAACGAAATTTAGAAAAATGCAAAAGGGGCGAGTTAAAGGCCTAGCCCAAAGAGGCCACAGACTTGCTTTCGGAACTTTTGGAATCAAATCCCTCGAACCTGGATGGATCACTAGCCGGCAAATTGAAGCTGCTAGGATCGCAATGACCAGAGCCATGAAAAGAGAAGGGCAAGTCTGGATTAGAATTTTTCCTGACAAGCCAGTGACAAAGAAGCCTGCGGAAGTTCGAATGGGTAAAGGTAAAGGAGCTCCGGAGTATTGGGTTGCAACCGTAAAGCCGGGAACGATCCTATTCGAGGTTGCGGGAGTCGACATCGAATTAGCTAAAGAAGCGCTTCGATTGGCAGCTCAGAAGTTGCCTATTTCAACAAAATTTTCAGTAGCAAAAGACTATAGACCAGAGTAATGAAGAATTCCGAACTAAGAGGATTAAGCCTGGATGAGCTACAAAACAAGCTTAGCGTAGAAAAGGAAAACTACGGTAAACTCAAATTCGCTCACAGCATCACACCTATCGAGAACCCGATGAAAATCAAAGAAGCTCGAAAATTGGTGGCTAGAATCGAGACAGAGATTAGAGCAAAACAATTAAACGAGGTTGCTGAAGCAAGCAAATAATATTCGGTGATGGAAAGAAATTTAAGAAAAGAAAGAATCGGTACAGTGGTAAGCAATAAGATGCAAAAAAGCATTACCATCTCTGTGGAGCGAAGAGTGAAGCACCCGATTTATGGAAAGTTTGTAAGAAAATCAACCAAGCTTACCGCTCATGACGAGAAAAACGATTGTAATGTGGGTGATACGGTAAAAGTGATGGAGACACGTCCATTGAGTAAGAACAAGCGGTGGAGATTGGTAGAAATTATTGAAAGAGCGAAGTAATGATACAGCAAGAATCAAGACTATCAGTTGCAGACAATAGCGGAGCCAAAGAAGTATTGGTCATTCGTGTACTTGGTGGCACCAAGAAGAGGTATGCTTCAATCGGTGATAAGGTAATCGTTACGGTAAAAAACTCGCTATCCTCAAGTAGCTTGAAAAAAGGAACTGTTTCAAGAGCAGTAATCGTAAGAACCAAAAAGGAGGTAAGGAGAAGAGATGGATCTTACATCAGGTTTGAGGATAACGCGGCGGTCTTACTTACGGCAAATGACGAGCCAAGGGGAACCAGGATCTTCGGCCCTGTAGCACGTGAGTTGAGAGAAAAGCAATTTATGAAAATCGTGTCATTGGCACCTGAAGTACTTTAAAAATGAGTAAAGTAAAATTTCATATCAGAAAAGGAGATACGGTCAAGATCGTTGCGGGTAATGACAAAGGAAAAACCGGTAAAGTTCTTGAGGTAAATACTTCAAAATACAGGGCAATCGTAGAAGGAGCAAATATGGTTACGAAGCATATCAAGCCATCAGCTACCAGCCCGGAAGGTGGAATTCAGGAAACTGAGGCATCTATCCACTTAAGCAACCTCATGGTTGTAGATCCTTCATCAGGTGACGCTACCCGAATCGGTAGAAAAAAGAATGATGATGGAAAGTTGCAGAGATATTCTAAAAAATCAGGAGAATTTATCACGAATGGCTAGTCCTAGATTAAAAGAAAAATACAAGCAGGAGATTGTTCCTCAGCTGAAAGATAAGTTTCAGTATAAGTCAGTTATGCAAGTACCTAAGCTTACCAAGATTGCAATCAACCGAGGTATTGGTGCTGCGGTAGCAGATAAAAAGCTCGTAGATAATGGCGTCGATGAACTGACCATGATTACAGGTCAAAAGGCAGTTCCTACCATTGCGAAGAAGTCGGTTTCCAATTTCAAATTGAGAGAAGGTATGCCGATTGGAGCTAAGGTGACTTTGAGAGGTGATAGAATGTATGAATTCCTTGATCGACTAATGACTGTTGCCCTGCCTAGGGTACGAGATTTTAAAGGGGTTCGTGACAAAGGATTTGACGGAAGAGGTAATTACACGTTAGGAGTGCAGGAGCAAATCATCTTCCCGGAGATCAGTATTGATAAGATAAAAAATATCTCTGGTATGGACATCACTTTTGTGACTACTGCCGACACAGATGAAGAAAGTTTGGAGTTGCTAAGAGCATTTGGAATGCCTTTCACTTCTAAAA
>CAZQJU010000160.1:3708-6241 GCA_964593185.1 uncultured Roseivirgaceae bacterium | reverse complement strand
GCTACCCAGACTTCGCCATCTTCAAAGATCTCTTTTTTCCAGATAGGTACGGTCTCTTTTAAGGTGTCAATGGCATATTCGCACGCCTCAAAAGCCGCTTTTCGATGGGGTGTAGCTACGGCAATAATTACCGGGACGGCTCCCACCTCCAAAACACCTACTCGGTGGTGAATGACAATCCGAAGTGCATTCCATTTTTTTTGAACCTCTTCGGCAATCTTCCGCATTTCCTTTTCTGCCATTGGTACGTACGCCTCAAACTCCAGTCGAACGACTTTCTTCCCTTGCGTCTGATTCCTTACGGTACCAATAAAAACCGTCGATCCGCCCGCTCGGTCATCCGCCACAAAATCGATGCAGGCTTTTTCGGACAAGGGTGAATCTAAAACTTTGATTTCTATCATAGTCAAATTGGGATTAACCTCCGCTTACAGGTGGAATGATGACCACTTCGTCACTCGGTTGAATCGTGTAATTGTCTTCTTGATAATCTTCATTCACGGCAAAACGAAGGCTTTTTAGTTGTTCGAAGGCCGGATATTGTGCAATAAGCGCCAATTTCAAAGCCCCAATGTTTTTTTCCCCTTCCCAGGAAAAACGAAGGGTTGAGGTATTTAAGATCTCTTTTGCAATGCCAAACGCGATCAATTGTACATCCATGGATCAAAGCTATTTCGATTTTTCCAAATGATTTGCCAAGGCCTTCCAGCTTAGCTGAATGCAATCTATCCTGCCATCAAACTCCTTCAGCGAAATCATGACATTGAGGGCTTCTGAGAACTTGGGGGAGGGATTACCATTTTCAACTGCTTCAATAAAGTCCTGACAGAAGGTTTGTCGTTCTTCCGGTGTTTTCCCCTCCATTTCTTTGATTAATAGAGAGGTGGAGGCTTTTGAAACGGCACAGCCGATCCCATCAAAGTGCATCTCATCTTCAGATAGATACAGGTGGTATTTATCTCCACATAAGGGATTGTAAGCTTCCACTACGTCCGCTTTCTCCCTTGCTTCGAAATGGTACGGATCTCTATTTTCAGGCAAAATAAGCCGTTTGTATGCAGCCTGTAACTCCTCTTTATTCATTCCAAAATTTTAGTAAGGACACCAATGAGTCAGATAGTCGGTCAACTTCTTCCTTAGTGTTGTAAATCGAAAATGAGATTCTAACCGTAGCTGAAAGATTTAAGTGTTTGAGGAGCGGTTGTGTACAGTGCATCCCAGCTCGTACCGCGATGTCGTCTTTGTTAAGAAATGAGGCGACATCGTGCGGATGAATATCCTCAAGGTTGAAAGAAATAATCCCTGATCGATTGGTGGGTTTACCAGCTAAACGCACCTCAGGAAGCTGCAAAAGCTTTGATTCCGCATACATTGTAAGCTCAGCTAGATGATCTCGGACTAACTTCTTGTCCAGCCCATTGACATAGGCAATCGCCGATCCCAGACCGATGATGTCCGCAATGTTTGCGGTTCCTGCCTCCAGGTTCTTCGGAAAGGTCGCAAAACTTGAGTCATCCAGGGCAACGTCCCTAATCATACCTCCTCCATAATTGTATGGCCTCATTTGCTCATGGAAGTCTTCCTTTACATAGAGGATGCCAGTCCCGAATGGGCCGAAGATCTTATGACCCGAAAACGCCAGGAAATCATAATCCAACGTTGCCGAATTTAGCTCATAGTATGCTGCGCTTTGTGCAGCATCAATTAAAACAGGCACTCCTTTTTGATGTGCCAGATAGATGACTTCTTCAATTTGATTGATGGTGCCCAGTGTATTTGATATGTGATTCAAGGTAATCAACTTGGTCCGTCCATCAATTAGGTTCTTTATCTGATCTAGCAGTAGATCTCCATTGGTATCTACTTCAATGATCCGTAGCTCGCCCTTGTTTTCCTTACAGATGACCTGCCAGGGCAGGAAATTCGCGTGATGTTCAAGCGTGGTGGTGATGATGTTATCCCCTGCTTGAAGTTGGGGTTGAATGTATGACCTCGCTACAATATTGATTGCTTCGGTGGTTCCCTTTGTGAAGCCAATGCACGAGTCACTTTTTGATTTCAGTAAATCAGCTGCAGCTTTTCGAACGTCTTCGTACCGCCTGGTGGCTTGATTGGAAAGGTCGTAGATTCCACGATGGATGTTAGCGTTCTCTTCCGAATAAAATTTCGTAATCGTGTCAATTACGTGGTGGGGACGTTGGGTGGTGGCCGCATTGTCCAGGTACGCCAATCGGGGGTGTTTTTGAAAAATGGGGAAATCTGACCTGTACGGGTTATCCAAAAGTGTTTACTTTTATTTTTCTGTGGAATAAACAACAGAGTACCTGCTTTCGTTGTTTCATTCGCTATGTTCCAAATTACACAATGTTAGTAGACAATCACGGTAGAACAATCAATTACATGCGACTGGCAGTCACTGACCGTTGCAATCTGCGATGTTTTTATTGCATGCCGGAGGAAGGGATCAACTACGTTGAAAAGAAGGAATTGCTGTCTTTTGAAGAGATGTACCGGATGATCAATGCTTTTGGAG
>CAZQJU010000160.1:0-3608 GCA_964593185.1 uncultured Roseivirgaceae bacterium | reverse complement strand
TCAAACAAGAGTACCCGATAGAGAAGCTTCCCGATCCTCCATCTTCGACTTCCTACAATTACCAAATCAAGGGTTTTAAGGGATCGTTCGGGATCATTGCAGCCTACACACGTACGTTCTGCGGAAGCTGCAATCGGATTCGCGTCACACCACAAGGTGACCTGCGCACGTGTCTGTACGACAAAGGATCCAAGAATCTTCGTGACATCATCCGTACTCATGATGACGATTCTAAACTGCAGGAAGCCCTTCATAAGGCCATTAGTAATCGCGCAAAGGATGGTTTTGAGGCTGAAAAGCGAAGAGTAGAGCATCCTGTGTCTGAATCAATGGCTACAATAGGAGGATAATGGTTACAGTAGACGAAGCCAATCAACTACTTGCTGACAATGCCAAGGATTTTGGAGTCGAAACCATTTCCTTGGAGGAAGGTATGGGCAGAATTCTAAGAGCACCCATTGTAGCTGATAGAGACTTTCCTCCCTATGATCGCGTTACCATGGATGGTATTGCCATTCGGTTCGCGGACTATGAGGCAGGAACGCGTTCTTATAAGATCAGCGGCGTAGCTGCTGCCGGTGCAGAGGTGATGTCTTTGCATGCGGCCAATGAATGTCTGGAGGTGATGACCGGAGCCATCATGCCGGAAGGTCTTGACACCGTGATTCAGTACGAGCACATTAAAATTGAGAATGGTATCGCTACCCTCAATGACGAAGAAGTGAATAACCAGCAAAACGTTCACTTTAAGGGACTGGATAGAAAAAGGGGAGAGGAGATTATTTTGCCTGGGATGAAAATTGCTTCACCGGAAATTGGTGTATGTGCCACGGTGGGAAAACATCAGATTGAAGTTAGCAGGTTACCAAAAACACTCATCATTTCAAGTGGAGATGAATTAGTCGATATACAAGATACGCCAGCCGCTCACCAAATACGACGCAGCAATGTCTACCGGTTAAAGACGGTGTTAAAGCATTATCATATTCAAGTAGATACCGCCCATCTGCGTGATGAGTATGAAACGATTGTGAGTGAACTGCGACGGTATTTGGATACGTATGAACTCATCATCCTAAGTGGAGGGGTATCAAAAGGGAAGTTTGATTTTCTTCCCAAAGCGTTGGAGGAAGTAGGCGTAAAGAAGCATTTTCATCGAATTGCGCAGCGACCGGGTAAACCATTTTGGTTTGGAACAAAAGAGCAAACATCTGTTTTTGCCTTTCCCGGAAATCCGGTTTCCTCATTTATGTGCATGCAACAGTATTTTAAGCCATGGCTGGATCAATGTCTACAACTTAATGCTACACCGAGGCCGTTGGCAGTGTTGGATGGTGACGTGACCTTTAAACCTGACCTCACTTATTTTCTCGAAGTCAAACTAGCCTACTCCGTGGAAGGAAAACTATTAGCCCAGCCTATAAAAGGAAATGGTTCTGGTGATCTTGCCAATCTGGTAGATGCGGATGCATTTATCGTGCTCCCCAGAGGCAGAGATGAGTTTTTCAAGGGAGAAGTATATCCGATTATTGATTACAGATAACTTCGGAATTTCTTTAAGAGCATGGCTATTTGATTTGGCTCTCGTAGTCTGCTCTCGTATCCACGTCCATCAAGATTCCCGGATCTTCCGTTTTGACTTTTAATACCTGGTGTTGATTTTCATGAATGATTTGTTTGCAACCTTCAGGTTCCATATGGTTTAAAATTTCGCCTCGCAACGCTTTTGGAAAAATGACCGGATTTCCCTTTTTGCCCTCGAAGAACGGGAGGACAACGGATGTTGGTTTATTGTGAAATGATTCAATCAGTGAGTTATAGGTTGAGGTCATGATTGCGGGTTGGTCTCCAAGACAGATCATGTACCCGTCGCCACTGGCATACGTTACCCCTTCCTGGATGGAAGAAGTCATACCCGATTGGTAGCGTAGGTTATCTACTAGTTTGATTCCCATTCCTTCATACTTCTCCAGTAGATCCATGGAAAGTGCACTCCCGACCAAGATAATTTCTGTAGCGCTAGAAGCTACGACACGTTCGATCACCCATTCGATCATGGGCTTATCGTTGATCGGTAGGAACAGTTTGTTTTCCTTTCCCATTCTACGAGAAAGTCCTGCCCCAAGAATGATGGCCGAGACGTTAGCCATAGCCGTAGGTTTCTTTCTTATCCTCTTTTGAAATCACTCTTTCCTCCTTTCTTTTCCATCAATTTGGTCTCGCGAATTTCGATGTTGTGGGAAAAGCCTTTGCACATGTCATAGATGGTAAGTGCCGCTACTGATGCACCAGTTAAAGCCTCCATCTCTACGCCAGTTTTGGAGTCAATTTTTGCTGTACACCAGATTTCTACCATTTTTTGGTCATTGATTTGGATATCAATGGAACATTTGGTTAGCCCGATTGGATGACACAGCGGGATCAGATCCGGTGTTTTTTTTGCTGCCATGATCCCCGCAAGTACAGCGGTCTGAAATACAGGTCCTTTTTTGGTGTGAATCTCATCGTTTTCCAATTGAGCAATAATCTCATCATCGAGCAAAACCAACGTCCGTGCCGTGGCGGTTCGTTGGGTCGCTACTTTGTCAGATACATCCACCATGGTAGGATCTCCAGATTTACTAAGGTGCGAAAACTTCTTATCCATCGAACTATTTTTAAGTGATTGCTCTTACAACAATGTTAAACCATTGAATTGGTTTCTCGGTTCGAGAATTGAATAACTTCGCTTGCATGTCACTTTCCTCGGAAGAGCTTCGTAGATACGCCCGTCATTTAAACCTTCCCCAGTTTGGGAAAGAGACGCAACAACGACTGAAGGAGACAAAGGTCTTGGTGGTGGGTACCGGTGGGCTGGGAGCGCCAATTTTGCAATACCTCACAGCAGCAGGGATCGGAACAATTGGTGTGGTAGATTTTGACGTCATCGACGAAAGTAATTTACAGCGTCAGGTGCTATTCGGGATGTCGGACATTGGCGATACGAAGACCAGTGTAGCCATTCGAAAACTAAGCAATCAAAATCCCCATGTCAGGTTCATAGAACACTCATTGACACTGGATTCTTCCAATGCAATGGAAATTATTCGAGACTATGACGTGGTCGCTGATGGGACGGATAACTTTCCTACACGCTACCTAGTCAATGATGCGTGTTTCTTGTTAGGAAAACCCTATGTATATGCTTCCATTTATCAGTTTGAGGGCCAGGTAAGTGTGTTCAATTTCGAGGGAGGACCAAACTACCGTGACTTGTTTGGAACACCACCCCCTCCGGGATTGGTGCCAAGTTGTGCAGAGGGAGGTGTATTGGGTGTGCTCCCAGGGATCATTGGATCCATCCAGGCATCCGAAGTGATTAAGGTAGCCACGGGCATTGGAGAAACCCTTTCCGGAAGATTGTTTTTATTTGATGCATTGGACTTTTCGACACGCATATTGAACGTTCGAAAAGATCCTGCAAATCCGATTTCCGGCGAAAACCCAACGGTAAATTCGTTGATTGATTATGAAGAATTTTGTGGACTAAAAACAGATAATAATACCATGCAGACAATTACAGTGGAAGAACTAAAAGACCTGAAAGACAGAGGTGAGGACTTTACGTT
>CAZQJU010000159.1:0-6351 GCA_964593185.1 uncultured Roseivirgaceae bacterium | reverse complement strand
TCTGATGCATCTAATAGGAAGTCGGCATCTAAATCAGGCGTATACGGAATGAGATCTGCAGAAAACAGGGATGATCTAAAGTCGTCATCTCCTGTATAGAAATACGCAATGTTCTGTATGGGCTCCAATCCGTCATGGACCACCTGAATCAACCTCGAGCTGTTTATTGACCAATTTCCCTGATCATCTTTGGTTCTAACGTAGAGTCGATGCAAACCTGGACTTTCGTTGGAAACATCTACATTGAAGAGCGAAGTGATCTCAGCTCCGGCCATGGAAACCGGGACGGCTGTTCCATTTCCGTACCCGGGATCTGTATCAATAAAATATTCGGCGGACGTAATTGTTACGGAGGAAAGCGGGTCTTCGGCTTTGAAAATCAGTGCATCTCCGTATATACTCCATTTGCCATTCGAATCCTTTACCCGCACGTATAGCTTATGGATGCCATTGGCAAGTGCACTTAGAGATACGTTTAAATCCACCGATACTGTCGCTCCGGAACTGAGATCAATTGCGGTGTTTTGGCCCAGTCCCTGGTCAGTGTTAATGAAGTACTCTGCTTCCACGATTTCTACTCCTACCAGTGGATCAGGGACTTTTAGGAAGGCCCTGGCGGTGGCAATGCTCCAGATTCCATTGGAATCCTTTGCTCTGACATAAAGAGTATGTAAACCATCCTCAAGTGTCGAAATCGGAATGTTGAAGTCAAGGGTAACCTCTGAGGAAGGTGAGGAAACTGTAATGGACGTATTCATTCCAAAACCATTGTCCATATCAATGAAGTATTCTGCTTCAGCGATATTTTGTGCCTTTACGAGCGCGACAAAGGACCAAAGCAGCATTGCCATTAAGGCGATTTGCTTTTTCATACGGCTACTGGTTTGCTTTGGCCCGAATTCTTACCTCTAACCCGCCGGATGTCGTTCCGGTACCTGAAGTGGTTAGCTCCGTGATACTCGGAATAGGGGGGATGCCGCTGATGATATACGGTGCAGGTCCACCATAAGCTCCCGCGTCCACTCCGTTGAATCCTGCACCTTTTGCAGCTGAAAAGCCATTAAGCTCATAATCTGCATCTATGCCCGGACTAGAGTCGATGAATAGCGTTGCGGTGGACTCATTAAATACGTTGTCTTGAATTGTGTTTCCCGTTGAAGACGAAGTTATGGCACTAGACTCTGCAGAGGTGAATACGTTGTTTTTAATTTGAGCATTGTCACAATCGATAATCTGGGATTCGTTGACGAAAATATTATTTATGATTTCAGCTCCGTTCATGTCGGTTATGTCATTGATAATATTGTTCTGAAAAATTAAGCCCGTATAGGAGTAGGTAAAAGAGGTGCCGTCACCAATTCCATGGCTAAAAATATTATTCTGGATGATGGTATTAGAAGTTACGTTCTCAATTGTCAGTGCTCTTAGGTAGTTCTTTTGAATCAAATGACCGGTTCCCTTGATAAACATGTTGTAAAATATGTTTCGCTCAAACGTAATGTTACTTGGTGCTGTGGACGTTGACGACCCACTGGCGTCCAGATTTGAGATACCGGAAGAAGTGACGGTGCTGGAATAGTTTCGAGTCATGTCAAGACCCATGATTTTAGATCCATCTGCACCAGTACCTACAATTAGCTTATTTAGTTTCGCTGTTTCGTTGTTTGCCAAACCAAGGTTTTCACCCAGAAAGTAACCTGGTCCGATGAGCGTCAGTCTTTTGTTCAGTCGGATTGTGGAACTAATTCCATCGTAGTAGTTTGGGGACCCTGCGAGATACAGCGTATCTCCAAACGAGGCATTGTCAATGGCATCTTGCAGCAATGCATAGTCTGCATCCGCACCCGCATTGTTGTTTACTTGGATAATCGTCGCCTTGATAGCGGTAATGCTCAATAAGAGCAAAAAAGATAGTAACGTTCTCATATTGTTTGGTTTAGTCATTCGTACATCTAGTTATTTGCATTCATCCGTATTCACACTAAATAATGGCGGTTTAGGTGGAAAACCTTCCAGGTACACATCGATGATTCCGCTTCCGTCGTCACTGAGCACCCTGGCTTCCCAGTAGATTTGCCAGGAATTTGCTAGCTCAGCGGCTTTGGCCGTGGGAATGTTAAACGCATATGTACAAGGGCTCGCAAACCCTAATTTGAAGGTGAATTTTTCAAGATCAAAATCATAAGGAGGAATATTTTTTGCTTCAAATTCTGCAGTACCTCTGCTCGCATAATTCTTTGCCACAAAAAGCAGTTCATTGATTACATTTTTTTTGTTAAGCTCTGCTACGACTGATCTTCTTTGAAATGCTCCACGCTGTGAGTTCTCAAAAGCGATCTTTGAAAGGTATTTGTTTCGACCTGTTTCACTCATGAATTCTTTGAGTAACTTCATGAATTCAATGGAATAGAGTCGATCTCCCTCAAAGCTGCTCAATTGAAGCAGCGACTGACTTTTTTCATTTCCCCATCTTACTGCGATGACAAATGGATGGTCTTTTTTCAATCGGTTGCGATTTTCTTTTAATTGAACGATTCTTCCTTTGTAAATAGGAATGGAGAAGTTCTCCAGGTGTTTGCTATCAAACTTGATTTTTTCTCTGTTAAAGTACTTTTTTGACATAAGTTGTGCGAGCGAAGCTTGTGGACTTTGGGAATACGCTACCTCGGCTGATAGGAGGCATGGGAGGACAACAATAAAGAGTAAGAAGGTCTTTGGGAATCTCATATTTGTATTATTGACGCACTACCCCGATAGGCATGTTGAAGGAATATTGTCCAGAGATAGCTGGATTCTGTTTCTCTTTCGTCACAGCCATGACACCTTTTTTGCAATAGTCGAAAGCTTCGACGACCGTTACAATCCGATCCCCATTGTAGTCTGCCTCCCCTCTAATGCCTTTGATAAGAAAATAGGTAAAATAGCCTCCTCTCAGGTTTACCTGCGAGACCCTATTTTCGTAAGAAACCTCGTCTTCCATAGAGGACAAAATATAGACTGATCCGGACCTGGTTTTGTCAAGCTCAGCATAAAACGACTTTAGCTGGGATAGTTCTGCAATGCTTTTTGACTTGGTTTCCAGCATGCTGGCAGAGTGGCAGGCATCGATAATGCAATACTTGTATTTGGCATTTGAGTTATCAATCATGTAGTTGAGGTAGCGATGCGAGAGCAAGCCTTTGGTCTTACTTACGGCCTGCATCGCTTGCCCATTTTCCATGTACACGGAGGGTTTTCCATAATCGTGCAGCACAAAGGCGGAGGGTGAACCATGTCCGGAGAAATAGAAAATGATTCCGTCCTCTTTTCCGGCACTGCTGAAAACATTTTTGATGGTTTCGTGGACGGAAGTGTGGTCTGCATCTTCGTCAATGTGCATAAAAAGTCGTTCTTCAGGAATGCTTCCACCCTCTGGACTGGCCAGGAAACGTGCAAATGTTTGGGCGTCATCATCGGCATAGCGAAGGTCTAGTTTGTCTACGGCATACTTTGAAACCCCAACGACTACGGCCCATAACTTTACAGTGGTTGTGACGGTGGCAGGAAGCGTTGGTGGCAACGTCTGGTTACTTTGGCCAGGAGCAACTGGCGTTTGAATTTCAGGAGGTTCTTCAATAGCGATGGATTCAGTGTTGGCGGGTTGGGAGGCAAGCTGCTCAGCAGGGAAAATGTCATTGTTCCAACCTTGAATCATAGTTTGAATGTCTTTGTCCGCTTTGTCAACAAACTCGGAAAACGAGTCGTTGGCTTTTTTCTTGAACTCGTCAAAGAAATCATCCTGAGCTAGAGCAGGTTTCAAGGACCAACCAAACGCGGCGAAAAGTATGAATATTCTCTTCATTGCCGTCTTAGTTACCTACCCATTGCAAAACTAAAACCAGCAGTAGCAAATCCTCCACCAACGGGAACATAAGCCACATTCCAATTCACTCTTTTATCGGGATTGTAGGCATATCTCCTTCCGTTAGAGGCCAGAGCATCCACAATGTTGACAAGATAGAATGCGCCTGCAGCCATTGCAGCATAGTTTCTAATATCTCTGTTGCGCTCAATTTCGCTGATTAGCTGCTCCCGCTGTTCAAAGGTGGCAGCGATCTCATATTCATCTAGTTTTGACATCCTGCGCGTTTCAAAGAAGTACGAAGTACCACCCAGAGCAACAGTAGCGCCAAGAAATAGCCATGCCTTACCGTTTTCTTTTTTGTAAAACTGACCGGTCCCTGGAATAACAGAGGACAGCAGGAATGATACCGGTAAATGCCTAGGGCCCTTTGGAAGCTTCTTTTTGGCCTTAATTTCTTCCTTGGTAAACATCATCAAAACATATTCACCATTGTAAGAATCGGCCTGTGACTTTACTCTCTGAAACCTTAATGTTCGGTCGCCAACTTCAGTTTGTACTTTTACGGCCCCGTTTCCAGCCTTGGAATAACCTTTGTATCCGATCCCAATACAACTTAGTGCTTTTGGTATTGCAATGTCCAGAACATCTTCGCCCTTTTGTACAAAAGCCGATATATAGCAATACTTCCCCGTAGAGGATTCCGGAGGATTGTTGTACCACCAGGGTGCCTTTTGAGCATTGACGCCAGATACGGTAACGATAGCCAATAATAGGATTAAGTAAAGACTTTTCATTGCAACAGCTTTTTTGTGTTATAGACCTAAGTTTTCTCGTACGAACTTGTTAAAATCTCTTTTTGGATTGTCTAACCTGAGGCCGACGAAGCTCGTGTACAGTCCTGCCTCATTGCGGAAGGTTTTACTGCAAAAAGTAGAGACACCACTGAGCTGTTGCTCAACTATCTGGAGCGCTTTGGTTTCCCTATCTGCCGAGTATGAAGTTCCTGATTGTTCTGTTGAAGTAGAGACTGCTTTTTTTACCGATACCTTCATTTTTTCTGCTAATGCTTCACGCGCTTTTTCACGCGCTATTTCCTTAGATGCTTGTGAGTCAATGCTTTTTCCTTCCCCTATTCCCATGAAATAGTTTTCTTCTCCAATTCCATTCATTTCACTTTCACATATGCTCACTTGCTGTTCACCATATTGGTTTTTCTGGGTTTTTGTAAGTTTATTTCCCGACTGGCAACCTGTTAAGAGCAGGAGTGTTAGTGTCGTGATCGTCAGTTTGTTCTTCATTTTTTATGGTATTTGATTGTGAATTATGTGGGTTAATTTCGTTGAGCTTCTAGTCCGTTCGGCATGTCCTTGAGTGAGGGATATTGGCTAGAAGTGCCATAATCCCAGGCCGTTGAGCCCCAGGTGATGTAGATTCCATCTGCGGTTGTAGGTGTTTGTAATTCCGAAGTTGTCAAGCCGGTGGCCAAACCGGTTGAGGTGGCAACCCCACTTGTCTCGGTGTCCCAGTAGTTCGTTGCGGGGATGCTTCCACTGTTCTCACCTACCAGTCCACCAATAGAAGAAGATCCATTAACACTACCTGTCGAGAAACATGATGTGATCGTCCCGCCATCAACGTCTCCAATGAGCCCTCCAATATCGGTAGTAGTGGTACTTACATTTCCCGTTGCGTAGCAATTGGTAATTGTTCCAAAACCTGAACCCATTAGCCCACCAATATCTTGACCATCACCGGTAACGTTTCCTGTTGCATAACAAGAATGTATTTCAATAATGGTACTGCTACGCCAGTAAGCTCCAATAAGTCCGCCTATGTTAAATGACCCTGAAACAAGTGCTGTAGAGTATGAAAAAGTAAGGGAAGCTTCCGCACCGGAAATCTGCCCAATGGTTCCGATTAAACCACCAACATAGCTCGCGGTTCCAGTGATGGAGCCTTCTGAATAGCAACCTGTCACGCTACCTTGAGCATGCGTCCCTATGAGTAAGCCGCTTTGTTGTCCGCCACTTACGGTCTGTTCAGAGCTGACACTACAGTTCCTTACTAGACCTCTGTTCCAGCCGATCAGTCCTCCTGTGTACTCATCGCCACTTAGGAATCGTATGTGGAGACGTAGGTTTCTGATCTCTGAGAGAATATTAGTGGCTGCAAAAAGCCCTGTGTAATCTGTCGTTCGGTTGATGAGGAGGTCGCTTATGGTGAATCCATTTCCTTCGAAAATCACTTCGAATGGTGTATTCCTTGTGGAAATTCCTCCAATAGGTTCCCATCCTGAGCCACTTGTAACATCTACTTTTAGACTTAGATCACTGTAATCGGAATCATTGCTAAAATCCAGATTGTTCATAAGTTCATATCCAATAAAGCCTCCGGCAGGTGCCCCCTGCTTGCCCTCTCCCGAAGCGTCTAAATCGTTCCGGATGGCATCCAAATCATTGATGGTGAAGACTTCTATAAGCCCATCTCCGTCAAAGTCGGCATCTACT